>NZ_KB899570.1:0-102044 GCF_000378365.1 Megamonas rupellensis DSM 19944
TAAATGATGTAGCCATTTATATTCAATAACTTTTTGCTTAAAGATAGGAGTATATTTAAGATTTTTATGAAGAAGTTGTGAGATGCCACCATTTTCATAATGAAATATCCATCTGCAAAGAGAAGCTGTGTTTGGCATGTTTAGAATTTTAGCTACATGAGAAATAGAATCTCCTTTTAAAACCATTTTAATTGCTTTAACTTTAAATTCATTTGAGTATTTAGTCATAAAAAAACTGCACCTCCAAAAGTTGTTTTTTGTCCAACTTTTGGGGTGCAGTTCAAAATTTAGTACAGTTCTTTTATCTTCATATTTATATATTATTTACTGATATCTTTCCAAGTACGTTCAAGTTCTTTAACGATTTCAGCATGTTTTTCTTCAGTAAGAGTAACTTTTGTTTTGTAAAGTAATGTTGCAATGAGCATGAATACGATTGGCACAGCAAACATGATTAATTCGAACATCATTTTATTGCTATCAGTAATGCTATCAGCTGTAGCTTTACCAGACATACCAACCCAAACAGCTGTAAAACCAACGATAGCACTTGTTACAGCACCAGATAATTTGTTAACTAATGGTCTGATGGAAAGGATAAGGGATTCATCACGGTGACCAATTTTTAACTGACCATATTCAACAGTATCTGTGATTGTCATTAATACTACTAAGAATACAAGTGGCTGTGGTAAGTTGAATAAACCAGCTGCGATTAATACTAATACAGAGTTTGTACCAGCGAAAGCATAGATGATCAATGCAACGATCATGATTACGATAGAATAGAAGAATAAGTTTCTTCTTTTGAATTTAGTTGTTAATACAGGGAATAAAGCAACTGCTAATAAGCCAATGATAACGTTGATAATACCTAAGAAGGATAAATAAGTGGAGTCACCTAAAATGTAAGCGAAATAGTACATCTGGAAGGAGTTTACTAAGTCCTGACCGAAGCAGAAGATAAGGAATGTAATAGCGATCCACATTAACTGGTCATTTTTACCTAAGATAGAGAATACTTCTTTGAAAGTTGTTTCTTTTTTGTTTTCACGAAGAGCGGAAGCTTGTTCTTTTGTACCAAGACCAAGAATAACAGCACCTAATAAGGATACACCGCCACCGATTAAAGCGAAAGCTAACCAACCATTAGCATCACCAACACCGCCGTTAGCGTCTTTGGAGAAGAATAATACGATAGGAATAACCATTACTGTTACGAGCTGAGCACCAAATACGGAACCAATACGAGCAAATGTTGCTGTAATTTCACGTTCTTTAGAATCGAAGGACATTGCTGGAACCATGGACCAAATAGCAACGTCTTTTGCTGAATAGAAGATATCCATTACTAAGTATAAAATAGCAAAGATAATTAAGTAGAGTAATGGATTAGATGTTGTTAAACCACCTAAGTCAGTGAACAAAATTGCTAAGCTTAAAGCTGCTACGAAACCACCAACGATAACCCATGGTTTAAATCTACCCCATCTAGTGTTTGTTTTATCGATAGTGTTACCAATGAATGGGTCAATGAAAAGTTCTGCTACACGAATTACAAGAATTACTGTCATGATGATACCGATCATGTATTCATTATAACTTTGATCTTCTGTGTTGAAAAGATTACTTGTGATGAACATGATAAAGTATGTGCTAACCATCATATAGAAGATATCATGTCCGAAAGTACCGCAAGCATATGATATGCGTTGCATAAGTTTATTACCATTATTACCTGACATTTATAAGTCCTCCTAAATAAAATTATAAATATTTAATAAAAAAATTATTAACAAAACTTATGTAGATAACAGCATCTATGCTGTTACCCTTCTATATTCTTTAGTTCTTTTATTCTTGAACTTTATTAATATATTCAATGATAGCATCTGCTATTTTGTCTAAAGATGCATTGCTAGTATTTACAATTAAATCATAGTTAGAAGCTTCGCCCCATTTTTTACCTGTGTAATAATTGTAGTATCTAGCTCTTTTTTCATTTTCTTCGTTTAATTCTTTTAAAGTTTTACCTTCGTAAACTTCTTTACCTCTTTTTTCTCTGTATTCATCGTCTGCACAAACGAAAATGGAGAAATGATTTGGCATATCTTCTAATACATAATCAGCACAACGACCTAAGATAACACATGCTCCATCGTTAGCAAGTTTTCTTACTACACTAGCTTCAGATAAGAACATACCTCTGCTGGATTCGCCCATGCGAGTACCGAAAGAATGGAATGGCATGAATGTCAATGTCAATGGATGAACAGTATTTTCTAATTCTAATAAATCCTGTTCAGATAAATCATTGATACCTAATTTAGCTGCTGCTATATGAACAATTTGTCTATCATATAACTTTACATTTAGCTTTTTAGCTAAAATTTCAGCTAATTCACGACCACCGCAACCATACTGTCTACTAACCGTGATTACTGTGTTTTCCTTCATTAAAATCACCTACTCATTTATTTTATTATCAATATGAAATTGATAACGAGTTAATATTTCAAAATACCATATTTTTTATTTATAAATGCAATATTATATCAATAAATAAAACCATATGATTTTTTAGAAAATTCAATTTCATAAAATTGAAAACGGAAAACGTTTACACATTTTGTCAAAATACGAACTTATTTTATACATATCTTAAAGTTCTTGAACAAATATTTGTTTGTATTTTTACAAATTTTCATTTAACTCAGCTTCATTATATTATTCTCATCACTTAAAGTCAATATATATTTCTCAAAAAATTTTTATGTAACAAGCTGGAATTTAATAAAAATCTCAACATAAATACAAAAAACAAACGTTTACATCAACAAATTTACAATCTTGTTATGGTTTAATTATACCCATCTCCCTATATAAAGTCAATATACAATTTTCAAAAAATTATATAAAAAATTAAAATTAATTACAAAAAAAGATATGGTTCTAATATCACTACTAGAACCATATCTTCTTATACTTTTTTCTTCCATTTGCAAAAATAATTTTCTACCAAGTCCAAAAAACCAAACAAAAATAGACCTATTAAACTTAAAACTACAATACCTGCGTACATATCTAAATAATTTACACGAAGCCACGAATCCATTATAAAATATCCCATGCCATATTTAGTACCAAATGTCTCTGTAAAAAACAATACTGATATAGCTGTCCCCATTGCTACACGTAAAGATGTAATAAAATTTGGTAATACAGCTGGCCATAGTATATTTAAGAAAATTTGTCTAAAAGATGCACCTAAACTATATAAAGGAAAAAACATTTCTTTTGGTATAGTTTTTATACTATCACGAATTGCAACTAACACTTGAAAAATCACAATCAAAAATATCATAATAACTTTTGGTAATTCTCCAATGCCAGCTAAAAGCATCAAGATAGGCAATAATGCAATCTTAGGAATAGGATATGTCAGATAAACAATAGGAGCTAAAATCTTATCACATTTTTTATAATATCCCATCATCACCGCTATCGGTACACCAATTATTATAGCTAAAAATACTCCTGCTATAATTCGCCAAAGACTATATAGTGCATGAATAGCTATTGTTTGTGTAAAAATATTGCCCAATCTTTCCATTACCAAAACAGGCGAAGGAATAATTGGTAAATGTACGATTATAGATATAACATACCATAAAATAAGCAATAATATCATTGCAGGTAAATAAAAATGCCATGATTTATCTTTCATTCTTACTACCTGCTTTCTTTAAATAATTTCTTATTTCTTTACTTAGTGAACTAAAGATTTCTCTATCACGAAAATTCTTGTCACTAAATAAAGGATTATCGATTATTTTATAGATACCTCCAGGTGCACTAGTCATCACTATTATTTTTTGCCCTAAATATAAAGCTTCTTCTACATAATGCGTAACTAATATAGTAGAAACTTTCTGTTTCTGCCATAAATCAATGAATACATCTTGCATTTCTTCTCTTGTAATAGCATCTAAAGCAGAAAAAGGTTCATCCATTAATAATAAATCAGCTTTTAAAGCAAAAGCTCTAGCTAAACTTACGCGTTGTTGTTGACCACCACTTAAATTATTAGGATAGCGATTTAGTAAATTACTTAATCCTAAATTATCTACTAAATTTTGAGGTAAACCTTGTTTAGCTTCTTTTTTTATTTTTAAACCTAATAAAATATTTTCTTTTACAGTAAGCCATGGCAATAATCCATAATTTTGAGGAATAAAACCTATAGTTTGTTTTTTAGGTGAAGGATTTTCTCCATTTATTTGCACTAAACCCTGATAATTTTTTTGTAGTCCTGCCAAAACATTTAATAAGGTAGATTTCCCACAACCAGAAGGGCCAATCACTGCACAAGTTATCCCTGTTGGCAAATTTAAATTAATATCTTCTAATATATTTGTATCATCATATCTTACATAAAGTCTATCTACGGTAATCATTTCGTTAAAATATCACTTACTATATCTTCATAATTATATTTTTCAGTTACTAATTCTTTTTTATTGAGCCAATTTATAGATTTATCCCAATCAGATTTTTCTGGTAATGCAGCTTTCATGTATTTTGGCATAACTAAAGCATCTTTAGTTGCTGGTGGTAATCCTGCTGTTTCAATAACTAAATCCATGTATTCTTCTTGAGGAGTAGAATTTAAATATTCTATAGCTTTATCATAAGCTCTATACATAGCTTTTATAGCTTCTTTTTTATTTTCTACGCTATCATTTGTAAATACCATTACGCCTGGATTTATTTTCATAGCTTCAGAAGAATTTACTAAATAACTGCCATTTTTTACAGCAATACTGCCCATAGGTTCAGGAAGTACTGCACCATCTAATTTACCATTTTGTAACATTTCTAATCTTGTAGGTATCTGTGGAATTACTGTTTTATTGATATCTGCTTCAGTCATATTGTTTTGTGCAAGCATTTCATCTAAAACAAATTCAATAATAGTATTTTTAGATACGGATATATTCTGACCTTTCATTTCCGCTAAAGATTTAGCAGTATTGCCAGTACCTGCAATTAAACAGTAATTGCCATTAGTAGAAGAAGTTATTTTTACATCAAATCCTCCAGCTTTAGCAAATCCTGCTGCTAGCATATCAGATACACCACCATCTAAATTGCCACTTTGAAGGGCACTATCTCTATCCATAGCACTTTTAAAATACTGTAGCTCTACGTCTACCCCTTCTTCTTTAAAATATCCTTTTTCTTGAGCAATAATAAATGGTATGGAATCAATGTCTGGCATTAATCCAATTTTTAAAGTTTCTGTTTTTGTATTATCTGCTACTTCTTTTTCATCTGTAGTTGAACCACAAGCTGTGCATAGCATAGATAAAATACAAATTGCTACTAATAATAATTTTTTCAAAGCATTCATTCCTTTCTTATATAATATATGCCTATGCTTAACTATTTAATTAATCCTTTTATATCATATAAAAAAAACTTAATTCATGCAATAAAAAACTGACGCTAATAAATAGCGTCAGTTTTATTTTATCAGCACGAAAAATTATTTACCTGCTAATTTTTTATATCCTTCAAGACGTTCTTTTGCATCTTTTTCTGTTTTTGCAAATAATTCATCTGCAATTTCAGGGAATGCACGTTTTAAGGATGTATAACGAACTTCGCCTTGAATAAATTCTTGGAAGTTTCCTGTTGGTTCTTTAGAGTCTAAGCTGAATGGATTTTTATCTGTGCCACGTAATTCAGGATTATAACGATAAGTAGCCCAGTAACCAGCTTCAACAGCACGTTTAGTTTCAAGTTGGCTCTTGCCCATACCTGCACGTAAACCATGGTTGATACATGGAGCATATGCAATGATAAGAGATGGTCCTTTATAAGCTTCTGCTTCAGCAATAGCTTTTAAAGTTTGGTTTTTATCGTAACCCATAGCAATCTGTGCTACATATACATAGCCATAGCTCATTGCCATCATGCCGATATCTTTTTTCTTAGTACGTTTACCAGTAGCAGCAAATTGAGCAATAGCAGCAGCTGGAGTAGCTTTAGAGGACTGTCCACCAGTATTTGAATAAACTTCTGTATCGAGAATTAATACGTTAACATCTTCACCAGAAGCAAGTACATGGTCAAGACCGCCATAACCGATATCATAACCCCAACCGTCGCCACCAATGATCCATTGGGAACGTTTTACAAAGAAATCTTTTTTATCATAGATTTCATTTAAGAGTGCATTATCGCCTTTTTCTGCTTCAAGAAGTTCAGTCAATTTTTCAGCGCGTTCACGGCTACCTTCACCTTCATTGATGTTAGCTTGCCAATCAGCAAATGTAGCTTTAAGTTCATCACTACCAAGACCTTCTTCTAAAGCTTGAGTGATTTTTGAAGATAATGTTTCACGAACAGCTTTTGTTCCAAGGAACATACCTAAACCATATTCTGCATTATCTTCAAATAAGGAGTTAGCCCAAGCAGGACCTTGTCCTTTATGGTTTTTAGTGTATGGCATAGATGGTGCAGAACCGCCCCAAATAGAAGAACAGCCTGTAGCATTAGCTACCATCATGCGATCACCAAAAAGCTGAGTGATGAGTTTTACATATGGAGTTTCACCACAACCAGCACAAGCACCGGAGAATTCTAAGAGTGGTTGTTCGAACTGACTACCTTTGAGAGTAGTTTTCTTCATAGGATTTTTCTTAGGTGCAACTTTTGTAGCATCAACAGCATAATCAAATTCAGTTTGTTTTGCAAGTTGAGTTGCAATAGGTTTCATAGCAAGAGCAGAACCTTTTGGAGCTGGACAAATATCAGCACAGTTACCGCAACCTGCACAATCTTTTGCAGAAATAGTGATTGCAAAATTTAAGCCTTTAGCACCAAGAGCTGGTTTGGATTTCATTGTTTCTGGAGCATTAGCTACTTCTTCATCTGTCATAAGTACTGGACGAATTGCAGCATGTGGACATACGAAGGAGCATTGGTTACACTGGATACATTTATCAATATCCCATTCCGGAACATTAATAGCGATACCGCGTTTTTCATAAGCAGCAGTACCTACTGGGAATGTACCATCTTCAATACCTTTGAAAGCACTTACAGGAAGTTTATCGCCTTCTTGACGGTTCATTGGATTTTGGATATTTTTAATGAAATCAGGAATATTAGCATTTGCATCATCAGCATCTTTAGCATCTTTCCAAGAAGCTGGAACTTCTACTTTATGAAGAGCTTCGATACCTTTGTCGATAGCGCCATTATTCATATCAACGATATGTTGACCTTTTTTACCATAAGAAGTAACAACTGCATCTTTAAGATATTTAACAGCTTCATCAATAGGAATGATATTTGCAAGTTTAAAGAATGCAGACTGCATAACCATGTTAAAGCGACCGCCAAGACCGAGTTCTTGAGCAATTTTAACAGCGTTTACAGTGTAGAAGTTAATATTGTTTTCTGCAATATAACGTTTCATATATGCAGGGAGTTTTTCTGTTAATTCTTCATCAGTCCAAAGTGTATTTAATAAGAATGTACCATTTGGTTTTAAACCAGCAAGTAAATCATATTTATCTACATAAGACTGTTGAGAACAGGAAATGAAGTTTGCTTTATTGATGAGATATGGAGACATAATTGGTTTTTTACCAAAACGCAAGTGAGACATTGTTACCCCACCAGATTTTTTGGAGTCATATGCAAAATATGCCTGTGCATACATATCTGTTTTATCGCCGATGATTTTAACAGCACTTTTATTTGCACCTACAGTACCATCAGAACCTAAGCCCCAGAATTTGCAAGCAGTTGTTCCTTCTGGTGTAAGGTCGATATCTTCATGATATTCTGGTAAAGAAGTGAAAGAAACATCATCATTGATACCAATAGTAAAGCCATTTTTAGGAGCATCTTTTTTGAGTTCATTATAAACTGCAAAGATTTGATCTGGAGTAACATCTTTACCACCAAGACCATAACGACCACCAACGATTGTTGGACGTAAATCGCTATTATAAAGAGCGGACTGAATTTCAAGATATAAAGGTTCGCCGATAGAACCAGCTTCTTTTGTACGGTCCATAACAGCAATTTTCTTAACAGTTTTTGGAAGTGCATTTAAGAAATGTTTTACAGAGAATGGTCTGTAAAGGTGAATGGATACAACACCAACTTTTTCGCCTTTTGCATTCAAGTAATCAACAACTTCCATAGCTGTATCACATAAAGAGCCCATAGCAATGATTACGCGATCAGCATTTGGATCACCATAGTAGTTGAATAATTGATAGTTACGGCCTGTTAATTTATTGATTTCAGCCATAGCATCTTCAACCATCTGTGGAACAGCTTCATAATAAGGATTTGCAGATTCTTGACCTTGGAAATAAATATCAGGGTTCTGGCTAGTACCACGAATTACTGGATGATCTGGATTTAAAGCATTATGACGGAATTTATTTACAGCTTCCCAATCAAGCATTTTGCCTAAATCTTCATAATCTAAAACTTCGATTTTTTGAATTTCATGAGAAGTTCTGAAACCATCAAAGAAGTTTACGAATGGTACACGGCTTTTGATAGCTACAAGGTGAGCAATAGCACTTAAGTCCATAACTTCTTGAACACTAGCTTCAGCAAGCATAGCGCAACCAGTTTGACGAACTGCCATAACATCACGTTGGTCACCAAAAATATTAAGAGAAGATGTTGCAAGAGCACGAGCACTTACATGGAATACACCTGGGAGCAATTCACCAGCAATCTTATACATATTAGGAATCATTAATAAAAGACCCTGAGAAGCAGTATAAGTAGTAGTTAATGCACCAGCCTGGAGAGAACCATGTACTGTACCAGCAGCACCTGCTTCAGATTGCATTTCTACAACACGTACTTTTTGACCGAAAAGGTTTTTCTTACCTTTTGCTGCCATTTCATCTACAACTTCTGCCATTGGAGATGATGGAGTAATTGGATAAATAGCTGCTACATCTGTAAATGCATAAGATATATACGCCGCAGCAGTATTACCATCCATAGTTTTCATATGTTTGCTCATATTTTCAAATAAGCTCCCTTCTATATATATATACCCTTTTATAGGCATTTTAAACTATAACACATATTTATGATACAACTTTTTATAATATTTTTCAACTATGAATATACCTTTTATATCTATAATTTATCAGTGGTAAATCCATACTCATATAGAAAATTTTATAAACTATTATCATCTATAAATTTCAATTCTTCACTGGAAAATGCTATATTGTTCATTGCTTCTAAATTCATTAAAATCTGTTCTGGCTTTGATGCACCTATCAAAACACTTGTAACTATGTTATCTTTTAAAATCCAAGCCAATGCCATCTGAGCTAAACTTTGACCACGCTGTTTTGCTATTTCATTTAAATTAGCAATCTGCATTAATTTTTTTTCTGTCAAAATTTCAGCTTTCAAAAATCTTCCATCAGTTTTTATGCGACTATCTTCAGGAATACCTTTCAAATATCTATCTGTCAATAATCCTTGTGCTAATGGGCTAAAAGCTATAATACCTTTATTTAATTTATGTGCCATTTCCTTCAAGCCATTGTTTTCAATAGTTCTATCGAAAATGGAATAACGATTTTGATTGATGATAAATGGACAATGCATTTGAGTTAAAATTTCACTAGCTTTTGCCAAAGTTTCACCATCATAATTTGATAAACCTACATATAAAGCTTTTCCACTTTGTACTATTTGATTTAATGCTCCCATAGTTTCTTCAAGTGGAGTGTCTTTATCCATGCGATGATGATAAAAAATATCTACATACTCAAGACCCATGCGTTTTAAACTTTGGTCTAAACTAGCAATCAAATATTTTCTACTGCCCCAGTTGCCATAAGGGCCTTCCCACATATCATAACCAGCTTTTGTACTGATTAATAATTCATCACGATATTTTTTCAAATCTTGCTTTAAAATTCTACCAAAATTTATTTCTGCACTGCCATAAGGAGGACCATAATTATTTGCCAAATCAAAATGAGTTATGCCATTATCAAAAGCAGTGAAACAAAGTTTTTGCATAGTTTTAAAATCATTGTTATCACCAAAATTATGCCAAAGTCCCAAAGATACTCTTGGCAATTTCAAACCGCTTTTACCACATCTAGCATATTCTAACTTATTATATCTGTCTTTATCTGCTATATACATGAAAAACGCCCCTTTACTTTTAGTCAATATCTTTTTTATAATTATCATAATACTAATTCAAGTACGCTTTAAGTCAAGATATTACTATGATAAAGGGGCTTTATTATGGATAAACAATATTCAATTCGTGAAGTATCAGCCAAATTCAATCTGCCAGCTTCCACGCTTCGCTATTATGAAGAAGTAGGCATTTTAACTGATATTCCTCGTAATTCATCAGGCAAACGCATTTATTTAGAAAAACATATCAATCGTTTAAAAACTATCTGCTGTTTTAAAAATACAGGTATGAGTATCGCTCAACTGCAAGAATTTTTTCAATATGAACAGCAAGAGCCTTCACATATTGATGATATTTTAAAATTATTGACCAATCAAAAAAATCATATTCTAGCACAATTAGCAAAAATGCAACACGATTATAAGCATATTCAAAAAAAATTAGCTTATTACCAAGCTATGAAAACAGCTGTGGATAATCATACTACATTACCTGATTGGCAAGATTATAAATGCGATAATTGAAATATTAGCTATAATAATTTAACTAGAAATTATTATAGCTTTTTTATTTATAATTTAACTTTCATAGTTTCAGGATTGCATAGTTGCATGGGTGTGCCTTCTTTTACTATATTAAAACCTAATTTTTGATAAAAATTAACATTTTTCTTTTCATCAAGCATCAATTCAATATAAAGATAATCTTTATATTTATTTTTTATCATCTTTACTAGATTGCTGGCAATACCTTTACCTTGATAATTAGGATTTACCAATACATAGTGAATATATGCTGTAAGTATGCCATCATCTAAAACTCTAGCTAAGCCTACTAATTTATTATTCTCCCATGCAGTAAATACCGTTGGTGAATTAATTAATGCTGTATATAATTTATCAGGATTACTAGCCGATAATTGCCAATCAACAGATAAAAACAATTCTATTATATTTTCTTTCGTAAAATCTTTTTCATCTTTATAAATGATTTCCATAAAATCAAAATCCCTACATCATTCTTTAACTAAAAATTTTTGTACAGCACTGCCATTTAAATAATTGCACAAACGACCTTGATAAAGATTTTTTTCTTCCATTTCTTTTACAATTTCATCGCGAATTTTCCACCAACCTGTCTGCCAATTACTAAATAAAGTATTTTCAGCTGGTGCTCTACCAATTAATCGCTGTAAAACAATATTTGGAGATAAATGTTCTAAGAAATCAATTACTCTTTGTTTATAATGCTCACAAGAGATAATTTCAAATTCTTTATTTTCATATTGCTGAGCCATTTTTGTATTTTTTACGATATAAAGTGCATGTAATTTCACCTGGTCAACGCCGAGTGCAGAAATCACTCTAGCAGTTTCAATCATATCTTTATCATCGTCCCATGGTAAATCTAAAATTACATGAGTACAACACAATAAACCATAACGCTTTATACGCAATACTGCATCAATATATTCCGCCAAACCATGACCGCGATTTATTTTTTCTAAAGTCTTATAATTTATCGTTTGTAAACCTAATTCTACGCAAATATCAATATTTTTTTCTTTGGCAATTCTAGCTAAGATTTCTAAATAAACATCATTTATGCAATCTGGTCTTGTCGCTATATAAATAGCCACTATATCATCACTAGCACATGCTTCTAATACATATTTTTCTAATTGTTCTGGTGGCATATACGTATTACTGAAATTTTGAAAATACGGTATGAATTTTTTTGCCTTATACTTAGGCACTATATGAGCCTTATTCATGCGAATTTGCTCTGTTACAGATAATTCTGGTGGTAAATTTTCATAACCTGCACCGATACTACCGCAAAAAGTACAGCCAAATTTCCCACATGAACCATCACGATTAGGGCAAGTAAGTGGTAACCCTATAGGCAATTTATAAACTTTCTCGCCATAACGCTGTTTTAAATAATCGGAAAAAGCATAATATATCATTATAAATTTATATCTCCTTGTTTTATTTCTTGATAAAATACGCCATCATCTTCATAGGCAAAAATCATTGCATTTTCTTTTGCTTTTATTTGACATGATTTCGCTTGATTCATATCATAGGCAAAAACTTCTATCGAAAATTTCTTTTTCAAATCGCGCCATGATTTAAATTGATAATTATTAATATAAGCTAGTGCTTTTTCACTCATATAAAAATCATCTGTTACTTTTTTATCTACTTCTTTCCATGGCAACATATCTATTTTTATCTTACCTTTATCTGTCAATAAAGCATCAAATTTCAATACATTATAAATATATTCTTTATCTTTTATCTTAGAATTTTGCTTGATAAAATCATATAAAAATACATATAAATTCTTAGGAGCGTGTGGTGCTAAATGCAATTTTTTAGCTTGCCAATATTGAGCAAAGTCAGCAAAAAATGTGTAGGCATCTTGATTATATTGTTTGATTAAATTAATAATCGTATATTTAAAACGGCCAGCATTATAATATAATTCCAATACATCTACAAAAATCTGTAATTTTCGCATAGTAGCATAATCCATATATTTATTGCTGATTACTTGATATGGTGCTTGTGGCATATATACATAATCATGTTCTTGTATCAAATCATTCATTGCTGCACCTTTTAATAATTTCAAAAAGCCCACTTGAAGCATATCAGCTTGCAATAAATATACATCATTAAAAGATTTTGCAAAAGAAGTAATATCTTCATAAGGAAGACCAATGATTAAATCCACATGCAGATGAATATTTCCATAAGCCATGATAGATTTTATGTTATTTGTCATTTCTTCCCATGGATTTGCTCTACTTATCTGACCTAGAGTTTTTAAGTTCGTAGATTGAATACCTATTTCAAATTGTACTCTACCCTTTGGCATTTTCTTAAGTACAGCCTTGATTTCATCATCAATATGGTGAGCTACTATTTCAAAATGAAAATTAGTTCTGCAATCTTGTTTAGCAATAAATTCCAAAATCGGTAAATAATGCTTTTTATCTGCATTAAAAGTTCTATCTACAAATTTTACCTGACGAACATTATGTTTGATAAAATAACTTAGCTCAGCAAAAACTTTATCTAAAGAACGATATCTTACGCCTTTAGTCGCACAAGATAAGCAATATTTACAAGAATAAGGACAACCTCTTGAACTTTCATAATAAATTATCTTATCTTTTAAATTTTCAATATCGTTATCATCATAAGGAAAAATTATTTCATCTAAATCACTTACAGTAACGGCAATATTCTCATCAATAGTATCATCACTATTTCTCTTTGCTATGCCAACGATTTTAATTTCTTCATTATTTTTTTCATCTAATAAAGTTTGCAATAAATCATGAAAAGCTTTTTCACCTTCGCCACGCACTACAAAATCCACCATAGGAAAATCCTGCATAAATTCTTTTGTAGCATATGAAACTTCTGGCCCGCCACAGATAATCTTACAATTTGGCAATAATCTATGCACAAGTGGCAATAATTGTTTCACTAATTCAATATTCCAGATATAACAAGAAATTCCTAATATATCTGGTCTAACATCAAATATCTGATTAGCAATATCAATCAAATGATTATTGATAGACACTTCTAGCATCTCTATATCACAAGATAAATCTTGACAATTTTTGTATATATAGCGAATTGCTAATGATGAATGTATATATTTTGCATTTATCGCTGTCAATAAAACTTTCATAAAAAACTCCTCTTATCTCAAATTTTTATCATTTTCATAAAAAAACACAATATCCTAAAATAATACCTATATTATTATATATGTACAATGTATTTTTAGCAAAAACTAATGCAAGCTACTACTATTAATGATATAATAACACTGTTACAATAATTTAGTAACTCTATAAAATTAATAAGGGGAAGTATAAATGAAACTCGTTATAACTGTTATCGGAAAAGACCGTGTAGGCATCATTGCCACTGTAAGTAATGTTCTTGCTGAAAACAAAGTAAATATTATCAGCATCAACCAAAATATTATGAATGGCTTTTTCAATATGGTTCTAATTGCTGAAATGACTGACAAAAACATTAAATTACAGGATTTACAAAAACTCCTCAAAGAAAAAGGTGCTCAGCTTAACGTAGATATCAAAGCTCAACATGAAGATATCTTCAATGCTATGCATACAATCGGCTAATTTTAAATATTCTTTATTAATTAACTAAAGAATTTAGGAGGAACTTTTGTGATTACTATTAATGATATTTTAGAAACTAATCGTATGATAACAGAAAATAAATTAGATGTTCGTACGATTACATTAGGACTTAGTCTTCGTGATTGTGCTCACCCTAATTTAAAACAATTTTGTGATAATGTTTATGACAAAATCACAAAATCTGGTGAATTCTTAGTAAAAACCGGTGAAGATATTTCTAGTGAATATGGTATTCCCATTATTAATAAACGTGTTTCTGTAACTCCTATTGCTATTGCTGCTGAAGCCTGCAAGACAGATACTTACGTTCCTGTTGCTGAAGCAATGGATAGAGCTGCTAAAGAAATTGGTATTGATTTCATCGGCGGTTTTTCTGCTCTTGTTGAAAAAGGTTATACAAATGGTGATAGAATTCTCATCAATTCCATTCCACAAGCTTTAGCTACTACAGACTTAGTTTGCTCTTCTGTAAATCTAGGTTCTACAAAAGCAGGTATCAATATGGACTGCGTTCGTGAAATGGGTGAAGTAGTAAAACGCACTGCTGAACTTACTCGCGACCGTGAAGCTATTGGTTGTGCTAAACTCGTTATCTTTTCTAATGCTCCTGGAGATAATCCATTTATGGCTGGTGCTTTCCATGGTGTTAGTGAAGCTGAAAAAGTAGTAAGCGTCGGCGTAAGTGGCCCTGGTGTTGTAAAACATGCTCTTGAAGATTTAAAAGGTGCAGATTTTACACAAGTTGCTGAAACAATTAAAAAGACTGCATTCAAAATCACTCGTGTAGGTCAATTAGTAGCTAAAGAAGCTTCTCGTCGTCTTGGCGTACAATTCGGTATTATCGATTTATCCTTAGCACCAACTCCTGCTGTTGGTGATAGTGTTGCTCATATCTTAGAAGAAATGGGTCTTGAATCTTGTGGTGCTCCAGGTACAACAGCAGCTCTTGCTTTATTAAATGACGCTGTTAAAAAAGGTGGCTTAATGGCTTCCTCTCACGTTGGTGGTTTAAGTGGTGCTTTCATTCCAGTAAGTGAAGACGCTGGTATGATTGATGCTGTAAGCTGTGGAAGTCTTTCCATTGAAAAATTAGAAGCTATGACATGCGTTTGCTCTGTAGGTCTTGATATGATCGCTATCGCAGGAGATACTCCAGCTGCTACAATCTCTGGTATCATCGCAGATGAAGCTGCTATCGGTATGATTAATAATAAAACTACTGCCGTTCGTGTTATTCCTGTTCCTGGTAAAAAAGTTGGCGATACTGTTAACTTTGGTGGTTTACTCGGTCATTGCCCTATTATTAAAGTTCGCAGTGAATATAGTTCTGATGCATTTATTGCTCGTGGTGGTCGTATTCCTGCACCTGTACGTAGCTTAACAAATTAATTTAAAAAAATTTTAAAAAAGTTGTTGACAAACACGTAATATATAGATATAATATTAAATGTTCTCAAGGAACGCGCCCATAGCTCAGCTGGATAGAGCACACGCCTTCTAAGCGTGCGGTCGCAGGTTCGAATCCTGCTGGACGCACCACTTTGAAATCAGAGCCTTAGCAATAGCTAAGGCTTTTTTGTTATCTAAATATAAAATTTTAATTCATAAATAAAAAGAGACTCTATAAATTTTTTATCATTTATAAAGTCTCTTGTTTTTTTATTTAACTTCAATCATCATAGCACGAACTACATTTGGTATATCATATTTTCTTTTCCCTGCACCTATACCAATTTTCTTTATAATAAATTCTTCTGGCAATTTATCTTCTGTTTGAATACCTGCAATAATAGCAGCCCCTGTTGGAGTAATTAATTCCCCTTTTGTCTGTGTATAATGTAATCTTAAACCATGTTCTATAGCAATATTTACTACAGCTGGCACAGGAATAGGAATTTGACCATGTTGACAACGCACAAGGCCTTGACCTTCATATATCTTTGGACAAACAACTCTATCTATATTTAATTTATCTATACATACAGCAGCAGCTACTATATCAACAATAGAATCCACTGCTCCTACTTCATGGAAATGAACTTCATCAATACTTACACCATGAGCTTTTGCTTCAGCATTAGCAATAATATTAAAAATTCTTATTGCAATTTCTTTTGCTCTATCTGTTATTTGTGATTTATTAATTATTTCTACGATTTCTTTTAAACCACGATGTTCATGGTGATGATGATGTTCTTGGCTATGATTATGGTGATGAGCCTCATGATGTTCACTATGTAAGTAGTTCATATCATGGTCATGATTATCTATATCCAAAATTACATTAAAATCACAAGCATCAAGTGCCATTTTCTTCACACGGCTAATTTCTATTTTATATCCATCTAATGGTAATGTTTGTAAATTTTCCATTAAATAATTTTTATCTACGCCTAAATCTAATAACGAAGCTACAAACATATCTCCACTAATACCAGCATAACATTCTAAATACAATATATTATTCATAATCTAGCTCCTTTGTCTTCTATCTACATTATATATTAACTGTTAAACTTAACTTCATGTCAATAAAAAAATGAAAAACCTACTATAATAATTTAAATAAATTTTAAATCATCATAATAGGCTTTTTTGTTATTTCATATAATTTTGTGCTTGCTCATTTAATTTTTCTATTACTTCTTTAGATAATAAACGTTCACCATAAGGATAAGCCACTCTATTTTCTTTATCTATATGTCTACGAAGTAAATAAACATAAGACATTGTATTTGTAACTATCGCCAATTTTAATTTTACTGTAGGTTCTTTTTGATACGCTTTCAACGCATTTTCCAATTCCCATACATATAATCTAGCTAAATTATGTTCTACAATCATACCATGATTTACTAAATTATTTGCCATCTCATCTTTCGTTTCAAGCATAGCTTTGAATAAAAGTTCTTCTTCTTTTTGATGATGAGTTTTATCCGCATATACACGGATAAATTCTATAGCTTTTGTATATTCTTCAATAGATATTTCATTTTTTTCCATCAAATCTATTGCCATAATTTCAAATTTATCTACAAATTTACTGATATTATCATGTTCTTCTCTTAAAATTTCAAATATATTCATCAAATAGCCTCTCCTAAATAACAAAAAATTTATACTCAATTAACAATCATCTAAATTTCATATATCATTATATAATAAATCATATTAAGCATATGTTGTTTTTCCAACATATTTTTAAAAACTTATAAAAAATTTCCATAGTATATACTAAATGATTATAATAAAATAAAGATTAGAGGTGATTTCATGTATAAACGTAAATATAAAGAAAAATTTCCTGTTATTGCCATTTGTTATGATTTTGATAAGACTTTATCACCTAAAGATATGCAAGCTCAAGGCTTTATTCAAGATATAGGCTATGATGTAAATAATTTCTGGGAAGAATCAAATGCTTTGGCAAAAGCCAACGATATGGATACAAATTTAGCTTATATGTATAAAATGGTAGAAAAATCTCAAGGAAATTTTCGTTTAGATAAAAAAATACTTGCTGATTATGGAGCTAAAGTTGAGCTTTTTCCTGGCGTCAAAACATGGTTCAAACGCATTCGCAATTATGGCAAAAAACATAATATCATCATTGAACATTATATTATCTCAAGTGGTTTAAAAGAAATGATTGAAGGTACTGTCATGGCTCAAGCTGGTGAATTTGAAAAAATCTATGCAAGCTCATTTTATTTTGATGATAATGGCATAGCCAAATGGCCCGCTCAAGCTGTTAATTATACAAATAAAACACAATTTCTCTTTCGCATTGAAAAAGGTTTTTTAGATATAAATGACCCTGCGGTAAATGATTCTATACCTGAAGAAAAAATTCGCGTGCCATTTAGAAATATAGTCTACATTGGCGATAGTGAAACAGATATTCCCTGTATGAAACTAGTAAATAGCTATGGTGGTCATTCTATCTGCGTATATAATCCTCAATTATCCAATATGGATAAAGTCATTAAATTATTTACTGAAAATCGCATCAAATATTTTGCTCCTGCCGATTATAATGAAAATAGTAAACTTGACTTACTCATAAAAACAATTATTGATAAAACTGTTGCCTTTGAAAAATTAAATCAATGCTATTTAAACGATAAAAAAATATTAACTACAAAATAACTTAAAAATCTCTCTTTATAATATCTATTAAAAGAGAGATTTTATTTTTAAGTTAAAAATGAACATAGCATGTGTTCATAACATGTCTTAACATTTCAAAATTATCTAAATATAATAAAAGTATAGTAATTGACAGGAGGTGAAATAAATCTAATGCCAATACAAAATAAACGTATCTTATCTATTTTAAAAATACTAAATAAACATAAAAAAGCTATTTCAGGTGAAAATCTAGCTAATCTTATTGGAGTTAGTCGTAGCACTATACGAAGAGATATTAAAGACTTAAACTCAAGTATCCAAAAATATGGTGCTCATATATTATCAGAAGCAGGCAATGGTTACAAATTAGTTATTGATGAGCAAGAAAAATATTCGGTTCTCACTGAAAAATATAAATTAAATTCATATATTAACTATACAGGTGACAATATTGTTCCTTTTGATTATAATGATAGAATTTCTTTTATAATTGCTAGAATTTTATTAAATTCTTTACACAACAAAATAGTTAATCAAGAAGAATTAGCCGAAGAATTATTTATTAGCTTGTCTACATTAAAAAAATATTTAACAGATATAAAGAAAAGCTTAGCACGTTTTAATCTTGAACTCATATCAGACAGATTTAATGGTATAAAAATAAATGGAAATGAAACAAATATACGTTACTGCATTTCTGAATATATATTTAATAGAGATGATTTAATTAATTTTACCAATAATAAATTTGTAAAAGATATCTTTTCTCAAGAAGAAATCAATTCTGTTAAACATATTTTAATGAAAGTTATCTTAAAACATAACATACGCCTAACAGATATTGCTTTCAAAAATCTTTTAGTTCACATAATAATTATTATGTGTCGTTCAAATAGAGAAAATACTGTTGAATATACTTTAAATGAACGAAAAAAATTAGAACAATCTTCTTATTTTTCATCAGCAAAAGAAATATTATCTATCATTCAACAACAACTAGGCGTAGATATAAGTAACGAAAGCTATTATTTAACCCAACATTTTATAGCTAGTCAAAAATTTATAGAATCAACTAAAACTAGAAATAATTGTCAACAATTAATATCTAATATATTAAAAAAAATCAAATTAAATACAAATATTGATTTATCTGATGATAATGAACTTATTTCTGGTCTTACTATTCACCTAATTGCGGCAATTAACAGATTAAAATTTAATATGAATATCCGCAATGGTATCTTAGAATCTATAAAAAATAATTATCCATTAGCTTTTGAAATGGCGATAATTGCTAGTGAAGTAATCGAACAAGAAGAAAATGTTAAAACAAATGAAAACGAAATTGGTTTTTTAGCCATCCATTTTGGTGCCTCATTAGAACGTAATAAATTAAACGAAGAAATGGGCAAAACAGCTATTATTGTATGTGCTACAGGTCTTTCTACTGCTCTTTTATTAAAAAGTAAACTACAAAGACGATTTGGTGGTATTTTAAAAATCACTCGTGTTATGAGTTTTTATGAATTAACTGAGCAAATTATAAACAGTGTTGATTTTATATTTTCTACAGTTCCTATTCCAAAACTAGATAATAAAAAATTTATTTTAGTAGAACCTATTATGACAGAAGATGATTTACTTTCAGTAGAAAAACAACTTAATAAAAATGAAGAAAATAATTTCACTAATTATCGTTTATTTTTTAAAGAAGATTTATTTTTCCCTTCTTTAGAAGCTACATCTTCATATAATGCTATTGAACAACTAGCTGATGCTATGATTCAACATGGTTATATTGATAATCAAGTTAAACAATCAATATTTGAACGTGAAAATATGGCTTCTACTGAAATTGGTGGTATGATTGCTATACCTCATGCCTTAGAAAATCATATGTCAGAAGTTACTATTTCTGTAGGTGTCTTAAAAAATCCTATTATTTGGAATAAAGAAAAAGTACAAGTAATATTTTTATTAAGTATTCCTAAACATTTATACAAATTATGGGAAAATATTTTTAAAAGTATCTATAAAGCTTTTATAGAAAAATATGGTTCCTATAAATTAGTTACAGACCCAAAATTTGAAACACTAATGCAATTATTAAATAATATAGATTAGGAGGTTTTTTAATGTTAACGGATATTGTAAGTCCAGATAAAATTTTATTACATCAATCGGTTTCTGATTGGCAACAAGCTATAACTGTAGCTGCAAAACCACTTCTTGATAGTAAATATATTTATCCTGAATATATTACTGCTATGATTGATGCAGTAAAAAATTATGGACCATATATTGTTATTGCTAAAGGAGTGGCTCTTGCGCATGCTCGAAGTGAAGATGGTGTAAAGAGCATGGGATTAAGTATTATGACGACTAAGGATCCTATTAATTTTGGTAATCCTGAAAATGATCCTGTAAAAATAATTTTTTGCTTAGCTGCTCCAGATCCAACAACTCATCTTGATGTTATGAGATCATTAGTTAATGTTATTAACGAAAATTGGAAAATCGAACAACTATCAAAAATTGATAATATTGAACAATTTATTTCTATATTAAATAAATTTGAACAAAATGCTTAATAACTATTATTTCTTAAATATATCTATAAACTTATTTATTAAATTTTAAATTAATATTAAAAAGATGTAAAAAGGAGATTTTATTATGAAAAAACCTAAAATTTTAATGGTATGTGGTGCTGGTCTTGGTAGTAGTTTTGCTTGTCAAATGACTGTTGAAACTGTTTTAGCTCAAATTGGTGCAGAAGCAAATTTAGATCATTGTGATATTTCTTCAGCTGTTTCTATGCGACCTGATATTATATTAACAGCTTCTAATTTTAAGACTCAATTTGAAAAATTTAATATTGATCCAAATGAAACAAAACTTATTTATTTAAAAAATATTGTAAGTAAAGATGAAATTAAAGAAAAACTTACTCCTGTACTTAAAGAAATAGGTGCTTTATAAACTAACTAAAGGAGGCTTCTTTTTATGGAAATTATTAATTTTATAATCAATAACATCCTTACTCAAGCTGGTATTACTCTAGCTTTAATTGCCTTATTGGGATTAATTCTCCAAAAAAAATCTTTTGGAAATTGCTTGAGCGGTGCATTTAAAACCCTTCTTGGATTTATGGTTCTATCAGCTGGTTCTGCAATTATCGTTGGCAGTTTAACTTATTTTGGAAAAATTTTTACAGAAGGTTTTGGTTTACGTGGTATTATTCCTTCAATCGAAGCTATTAATGGTCAAGCTATGAATGAGCTCGGTTTAGGAAGCCAAATTGCATTTACATTCTTAGCTATATTTATTGTAAATATTATTTTAGCACGTATTACCAAATGGAAATATATATTTTTAACTGGTCAAGCTCTTTTATGGATGGCTACTATGTGTACAGCTTTTGGTTATTTTGCTGGATTTAGAGGTTTTACTCTGGTAATCATAGGTGGTATCATCGGTGGTATTTTTGCTGTTGCTATGCCAGCTATAGCTCAACCAATCATAAGAAAAATAACCGGTAGTAATGATATTGCTTTAGGACATTTCTGCACAATTGGTTATCTTGTAGAAGCTGGTGTTGCTAAACTTGTTGGTAATCCTAAAGATTCTGTTGAAGAAATAAAACTACCTAAACAATTTGAATTTTTACAAGATACGTATTTATCCGTAATGGTAGTAATGGTTCCGCTCTATATCATTACAGCATTATTTGCTGGTCCTGCATTTTGTCAAGATTTATCTGGTACTACAAATTATTTAGTATTCGCCTTTCTACAAGCAATTCAATTTGTAGTTGGTGTATATGTACTCTTATCTGGTGTTCGTTTAATATTAGGTGAAATTGTTCCTGCATTCCGTGGTATTGCTATGAAATTAGTTCCAAATGCAATTCCTGCTCTCGATTGCCCTGTATTATTCCCTTATTCTCCAAATGCAGTAATTTTAGGATTTATTACAACAACAATTGGTACAATTATTGCTATGTTCATATTACCAGTTTTTGGATTAGCTATGATTTTACCTGGTATGTTAACTAACTTCTTTGCTGGTGGTACTGCAGGTATATTTGGTAATGCTGTTGGTGGTAAACGTGGAGCAATTATTGGTGGTATTGTTCATGGCTTCTTCATTACACTTCTTCCTGCTTTATTAGTTGGCATATTTGATTCTTTAGGATTTGTAAATGCTACTGCTACTGATGTTGATACTATAGCAGCTGCGCTCTTATATGCTTGGATTATCATTCCACTTATGGGTGCTGGTCAATAAGAGGTGATATTTAAATGTTTTCATTCCTTAAAAATCTATTTGGTACAAATAACAATGAAAATTCAGCTAACGAAAATATAAAAAAAACTATTGACACTGAATCTTTAGAAAAAGAATTTATTCAACTTAAAGAACAGTTATCTACATCTAACGATAATAATATTATTGAAATACTTAATAAATTAGGTGAAGTTTGTACAAACCTCAATAAAATTGATGATGCTATCTCTTACTACGAACAAAGTCTAAAGAAACAACCTACATTAGGTAAAGCTTCTACAGATTTATTAAAACTTTATAATATAAAACGTAAAGAAGCATCCTTAGCTAAAGATGATAATTTAATTCAATTCTATCTAGAAAAAATAGATAATTTAATGAAATTAAATAAAGAAACAATGAAAAAATCTACTACTTATTAATTTGATATCTTTTTATATAAAGGGGTTAATTGTTATGTATACTACATTAAAAGAAGTTCTAGCTAAAGCTGATAAATATAATTTTACAGTTGGTTCATTCAATACTCATAATTTAGAAATGCTCCCATATATGATCCGTGCAGCTAAAGATATGGGTTCACCTATCAGTATCCAAACTAGTGTTGGTACAGCTCGTTACATTGGTTATGGTGTATTAGCTAGTGTTTGTAAATATATGGCTGATAATGAAGGTTTAGATATTGTTTTACATTTAGATCATGCTGCTAAATTTACTGACATCAAAGAAGCTATTGAAAATGGCTACTCTTCTGTAATGTTTGATGGTTCCGCATTACCATTAAAAGAAAATATTCTACGTACACAAGAAGTTGTAGAATTTGCACATAAACGAGGAGTTTCTGTAGAAGCGGAACTTGGTACAATAGGTGGTACAGAAGAAGGTATTGCTGTAGCTGCTCATGAAGTAAAATATACAGATCCTAAAATTGCTAAACAATTTGTAGAAGCAACAAATGTTGATGCTTTAGCCGTTGCTGTTGGTACAAATCACGGTCAATATAAATCTAAAACAGATATAAATTTTGACTTATTAAAAGAAATTCATGAAACAGTAGATATTCCACTTGTTATTCATGGTGGTACTGGTGTAAAAGAAGAAGATATTCATAAATGTACTAATTATGGTGTTCGTAAATTCAATGTAGGCACTGAATTATTAGTGGGATGGACAAAAAAAGCAATGGAAAAATTTGCTACTACCAAAGAAAATGCATCTTTAAGAAATAATATTGTACCTTGTAATGAAGTTGTTTATGAAATTGTTAAACACAAAATTGGTATTTTCTTAAATAAATAATTTATTTAAATATGCCTATTGGAAATTTATCCAATAGGCATATTCCCTAGATATAAGGAATGTTATATTATGAAATTTAATCAAAATACAAAATACGATATTGTTGGTATTGGCGCTACTCCTTTAGATACTTTAATGATAATAGAAAATTTTCCTAACGGTAGAGAAGTTCATCCTACTTTAGATTTTATTTGTTCTTCTGGTGGTCCTGTAGGTACTGCTTTATCTACAGCTTCTAAATTAGGTTCTAAAACTATTATGATTGATAAAATTAGCGATGATATTATTGGAAAATCTATTCTTTCAGATTATCTCAAATATGATGTAGATACCTCCTATATACAAATTGAGAAAAATAAACAATCTGCTTCTGCTACAATTTTAGTAAAAAAATCAACTGGTGATAGAGCCATTTATTTTACACCAAGTACAACTACAGAACTATCTGATATATCTCCATTTATTGATGTAATAAAAAATAGTAAAATCTTACATATAAATGGTCGACATAAACAAATCTTATCTGATGCCATTACTATAGCTAAAAATTACAATGTGAAAATATCTTTTGATGGTGGGGCCAATCGCTATAATGAATTCAATGATCTATTAGCTCAAAAATCTGATATATGTATTTTAGCTAAAGATTTTGCTAATAAATATACAAATGAAATAGATACTATTAAAGCACTAAAAATTATTATCGAAAAAGGTTCTTATATTGCTGGTATTACATTAGGCGATAAAGGAAGCTATATTATGGATAATAATTATAATATAATTTATCAGCCAGCATTTAAACAAAAAAATATTATAGATACTACTGGTTGTGGTGATAGTTATCATGGAGCTTTTCTTTATGGCTTAATAAATAATTTTTCTCTTACCCAAACAACACAAATTGCTAGTGCAGTTGCTAGTATTAATACTCAAAAATTAGGTAGTAGAGGAAATTTACCTAATTTAACAGAGTTAAAACATTTTTTGAAAAATAATTATATAGTAATTTAAATAAGGTTTGATATTATGAAAAATTTTTTAATTTTAATTGCGGGATATCCTGGTACAGGAAAATCCTATTTATGTAAAATGATACTAAAAGAATATCCTGATTTTGTTACTTTTTCACCTGATGAAGTAAAAGAACAATTATGGGATAAATATGGTTTTAAAAACTTAGATGAAAAAAATAAATTGATCAATTTAAGTTGGGAATACTACTATTCTTTTATTGAAAAATTAATGATTTCTGATAAAAATATCATTAGTGATTATCCTTTTAGTGATAAACAAAAAAATTATCTATTAAATTTATCTAAAAAATATAATTATAAAATCATTACGATCAGAATGACTGCTGATTTAGAAATTTTATTTAAGCGACAAAAAACTAGGGACTTAGATCATTCTAGACATTTAGGACATATTTTAAACAAATATGACCCTAAGCAAAAAACTATTGATAGAACTCATGCTGAGGGATTATTATCTCATGATGAATTTATTAATAGATGTCTGAACAGAGGATATAATAAATTTCAACTAGGTGATTTATTAACGATCGATGTTAGTGATTTCACAACTGCTGATTATAAAACATTATTATCTAACTTAAATCACATAATAAAAAATTAAAATAAAAATAACATCTCTATTTCTTAATAAGAAGATTAGAGATGTTATTTTTATTTTACACTGCCATATTTTCTTTTCGAGATTTTATGATCATACCTATATAAAATAAAAATGCTAATAAAGCCGCTATTGCTGAACACATATAAACTGCTCTAAAGCCATATATAGGCACAACCATACCTAAAATATATGGCCCTATGCCATTTCCTAAATCCAATGCTATATATAATGTTGAAGTTGCTAAACTAAATTTATTTAACTTAACTTTTTGTACAGCAATAGTTTGACCTGCTGAAGGAATAGAACCATATCCTATACCTACTAAAACAGCACCTAACAATAATACTAAATTAGAATGAGCTAAAGCAATAGCAACAAATCCTAAAATCATAGTGAATAAAATAGGTACCATTACCACATGATTACCATATCTATCAATCATTACACCAGATATAGGTCTAAAAATTAAACAAGCAATAGAATATGCTATATAAAATAAACTTCCACCTAATAATAAACCAATAGTTTCACTATATGTACCAATATAACTCATTACGGCAGAATAACCAATCGCACCTAACAATGCTACGATAGAAATTGGAATAGCTGTAGGTTCAAAGAAAGTTCTTAAACGAAAAGATTTAACTTCTACACGTTGACGGAAACCTACTTTTATTTCTGTTATATTCAAAATAAAAGCCAAAACAATTAAACTAATTGATAAAACATCACATAAAACAAGTGCATATAGAGGATTTATCTGTGGTAAACTAATTCCTAAAAACGGACCAATTGCAGAGCCTAAAGTAATGCTCAAAGTGAAATAACCAATACCTTCACCACGTCTACTCTCTGGAACAATAGATGCTACTATGGTAGCAATAACAGTAGAAGCCATGCCATATGTAATACCTTGTATAAAACGCAAAGTACATAAAAATAACATACCATCAATAAAATGATAACCAAATGTACATATAGCATGAATTACTACTGCAATGATTAACATTCTTTTTCTACCAATGAAATCCATATATCTACTAATAACCAAACGTGCTACCAATGCGCCCACAATGAAAATCCCTGAGGCTAATCCTGCTTCACTGACAGAAACATTAAATTCTGTAATAGCCAATTTAGTTGTATAAACCATCAATAAATAAAATACTACAAATAATAACAAATTGCCTACAATGTTTAATACATAATCCTTTGACCAAAGCTTCTCCATAAAAAACTCCCTTTCTTAAATTTATTCCCCGACATAGATATTAATTCTATCATCTTTTTTATTTTTTACAATACTATTTAACTAGTATATAAAAAAAAGAATAGTTTTTTTATATAATCATATAAAAAACCTATTCTTTAATTCAACTACTTATTTAATTTATAAAAATACAATTATTGTTGAGCACTTTCTTGAGCTTGTTGATTTTGTTGTATAGGTAATAAACCAAATTCTAATAATTTATTATTTTTATCAAAAACAAAAACTATGGCTACAACATTTTCTTGGCTAAAAGAAGTTAAATATGTTACTTTGTCTTGATTATTATAACGTTCAAAAGAATAAAATTTACTTTCTTTCAAATCGCCAAATTTAGTTTTCACTTCATTTTTTAATGCATCATATGCTTTTGCATCAAAATTCTTTTTTAATCCATTATCAATATTTGCTCCTAATTTATCATATGAAACTTTTTCTGTTGTAATACCACTGATAAATGTTTCAGCAACTTTTTGATCTTTATTTAAATCTCCGCCATCAGCTGCCATACACACATTAGAAAATGCCATTATCATAACAGCTACAAAAATCAATACTATTTTTTTCATTATAAAACCTCCCTTAGTTTTATTTATTTTTTTCTTAGTATAACATTTAATTTATATTACTACAATAAATTTTATAGTTAATGCAAATATCTATAAATAAATTTTATACTAAATAGATATTATTTTTTCATGAAACTAAATAATTTTTTCATTACAGCCATTTTTCTTTCAGCTGCTAATTCATGAGATATATTTATATCTTTTGCACTATAAAGAGGATTTAATACATCTTTAAACGCTAACCATTCATCAGAAAATAATGGACATTCCATAGCAATATCTACTGCTTCTTGTCTTACTTCTTCAATAATTGCCATATCATCAATATTTTTCAATACCTTAGCCATCATTTTACCAATGTGTTCCATCTGCACTTCTTTAAGCCCTCTAGTTGTTAAAATCAAACTAGATAATCTCAAGATTTCAAAATTAAGATTTTCATCACAAGTAGATAATACAGTTGGTTTTACGATAAAACCTGCACTTTGTAAAGCATTATGCGCTTTTTTACAGCTAATACCTAATTTAGTAAGGTTCACTAAAACTAAATTTGTATCAGTTCCTTTACATAAAATTGTAATGCCTTCTTCTTCTAGTCCTTTTTGAAGTGCTTTCGCATTTAATACAACTTGTTTAGTATACTGTTTGAATTTTTCTGTAGTCGCTTCTTTAAATATAACAGCTAAACTAGCTAAAATATTTTTTTTCAAAGAAAAATGTCCTGTAGTGATAACTGTTTTATCAATGATATCAGCTAATTCTTTTTTACATAAAATCACTGAACTTTGTGGTCCTCTTAAAGAATCATGTGTTGAAAAAGTTACTACATCTGCATAAGGTACAGGTGAAGGTATTTGTCCTGTTGCTACAAGACCTACATTTTGACAAATATCAAACCACATATAAGCACCTATATCATGTGCAATTTTAGCTAATCTTTCATAATCTATAACTCTTGGATAATTAACTGGTGAAAAAATTATCACTTTAGGTTTATGTTCTTTGGCTATTTGTTCAACTCTATCTAGATTTAATAATTGTGTTTTAGGGTCAATACTAAATCTAACAAAATTAAATTCTAAATTTTTACTATTACAATGGTCGCTTTTTCTATTATCTAAAGATAATATAGTATCGCCTTTTTTAGCTAAACTATAAAAAACAACGCGAGAAGCAGCTGCTATACTTTCTAAACGAATAACTGCATGTTCACTGCCAAATAATTTATTAATGCGATTAATAGTGATTTCTTCTAAGCCTGTAGGTTTAGCTTCATCATGGTGTGTTGTCAATGTATTTGACAAAATACTACCTTCAAGATATGTGCTTAAAGGTGATGAATAATTTTCCTCTGGCATAAAAGATAAGGTATATTTTTGTCTTTGTACCTCTTCTTGAAAGAATGTATATAATTCTGTATCAAATGAAGCAATCGTACTAAGAGCATTTTCTCTATCCATAAAATCAATCCTTTAACTATAAATAAAATCTAAAATAAAACTCTCTTATACTATCTGATATTCATCATGGGAAAAATGGCCAGAAGAAAGGAATTACAATCATGCAAACAACAAGAGAAACTACAACAAGTGGCAAACCGACTTTTACATAATCCATAAATTTAAAATGACCTGGTATCAGTATCAAAGTATTCGGTGGCGTTGCGACTGGTGTTGTAAATGCACAAGAAGCAGCAATACCTATTGCCATAAGCACAGGATAAGGTGATGCACCTATAGATTGTGCTATAGATATACCAATTGGTGCTAATAATGCTGCAGCAGCTGTATTTGACATAAATTGTGTAAGCCCACAAGATAAAATAAACATTGCTACAACTATTAACATTGGAGATGGATTATCCCCAATAATTCCTACTACACCATCTGCTATCATTTTACCTGCACCACTTTTATCCATAGCTGAAGCAAGTGGTAGCATACCTGCAAATAAGAAAATAGTAACCCAATCAATACCTAAATAAGCTTGTTTTTCAGATAAACAACCTGTTAATACGCAAGCTAACGCTCCTATTATCGCAGTAGTTTGCATTGGTATACCAATATTTTTTTCAAAAGCCATACCTAATACAACTAAAATTAAGATAACAGTACATATTATCATTTTCTTTGGATCTTTAACTTCATCTGAAGCTTTATCATTCTCTACAGTTTCTACATAATGTCTAGGACAGAATTTTCTACCTATACTTAGCATATAAACCATACCAGCTATAGACAAAGGTACACCAATATACGCAAATTCAAAAAATCCAAAAGGTTCCAAACCTGTTGCCTGAAGTGTTGCACTCATTAAAATATTTGGTGGGGTACCAACCATGGTGATTGTTCCACCAACATTTGCAGCTACTGCTAATGCCATCAATTGTGGGGATACAGGTATTTTTGCTACCGCACAAATTTGAATTACTACTGGCATCAAACAAGCTACTGTAGCTGTATTTGATGATACTGCTGATAATAAAATAGTAATACACATCAAAGCTGCCATCAAACGATTTTCACTAGTTCCAGCGCTTTTTACTACTTTTATACCAATTTTTTGTGCCAATCCAGTCTGAAACATTGCTGCTCCAATAACAAACATACCAGCAAATAAAACTACTGTGGAATCAGAAAGACCAGAAAACACTTGTTGTGGAGTAAGTACTCCTAAAAGACCTAATGCAATAGATGCACCTATAGCCGTAACAGCCAATGGAATAAGCTCTGTCACAAAGAAAAATGCTGCTACAGCTAAAACGCATAAAGTTATTACTGCAGGGCTCATAAAATTCCTCCTATTAAATATTTTTTTATTTCTGCAACAGTAATTTTTATTATATCATAATTATTCATAAATTCTAAGACAATACGAAAAAAGATTACATATTTTTAAGTTTTACTATTGAAAATTATTTATTTATTAAATTTTATAACATTTTAGTCATATGAAAAAAATTATAAAAAAGTATTGCAAAATACATAAATGAGCAGTATAATAATTTTTGTTATTAATGACTCACTAGCTCAATTGGTAGAGCATCTGACTCTTAATCAGCAGGTTCCGGGTTCGAGTCCCGGGTGGGTCACCATATGATTTATAAAATTAAAGCAACTATCATTGATAGTTGCTTTTTGTTTTTTACTACTTGATAAAATTTTATTTACCATAAAATTACCAGCTAAAATTAAGAAAAACTCCTCTAAAGCTTGAAAATTAAACCTTTTTATAAAATCTCCAAAAATCCTATTATCGCTGGTAAAAAACAACTAAAATCCTTGTATATCAATACTTTTAATAGTATAATGAAAATCATAAAGATTGATTTTTCTAGCATTTAACTTTAACAAGTGTTGTATTTGAATTGCTCTAATCCTACTGAGCTACAGCCCCGTACTAATAATTTAACTTTAACAAGTGTTGTATTTGAATAGATATTTACGTAGACCAAAAAAACGGTAATGATAAATTTAACTTTAACAAGTGTTGTATTTGAATTCTAAATATTTTAATTTCTTACCGTCCCAACACGCTATTTAACTTTAACAAGTGTTGTATTTGAATTTGGCCTTTAGGTGGCCCTATCACTTCTGAATATGGCATTTAACTTTAACAAGTGTTGTATTTGAATGTCCGAATACTTCTTAATCGACTATGACAAATTGTCATTTAACTTTAACAAGTGTTGTATTTGAATTCCGCACTTATATTCTGTTCATAATATTTTCTGAGAATTTAACTTTAACAAGTGTTGTATTTGAATGTTAAAAAATACAGAAATAAACGGTATGCAATTACATTTAACTTTAACAAGTGTTGTATTTGAATACGATTTTATCCATAGCAATTTTTTCAAAATAGAATTTAACTTTAACAAGTGTTGTATTTGAATGATACTTCACTACATGGCAATTATGGAAATGGATTACATTTAACTTTAACAAGTGTTGTATTTGAATAAAGAAACAGTACAAACTAAACCTGTAAAAAAAGAATTTAACTTTAACAAGTGTTGTATTTGAATAAACGCTGGAAATGCTAAAATGCGTATATCTATAGGATTTAACTTTAACAAGTGTTGTATTTGAATTGGCTCTTTGCAATTTGTCGCCGTCGAGCCCTGCCATTTAACTTTAACAAGTGTTGTATTTGAATATTGGAAGCAAAAATATAATTGGCAAGAACGTTGTAATTTAACTTTAACAAGTGTTGTATTTGAATTTTCTAACAGGAAATTGTTTTAAATCGGTAGAAGAAGCATTTAACTTTAACAAGTGTTGTATTTGAATAAACGCCCTAACAGGGCGTCTGCTGGAATTAGCCTAATTTAACTTTAACAAGTGTTGTATTTGAATATGCTTCCAGGATTACAAACTCGATTTGCTTCAATATTTAACTTTAACAAGTGTTGTATTTGAATAAAGGATTTGCTGTATTATATTTGGTTACTAAGTTTTATTTAACTTTAACAAGTGTTGTATTTGAATTCTATTATTTGTTGCAGATGGTAATATTTAATACTCTATTTAACTTTAACAAGTGTTGTATTTGAATTTCATATAGAACGGAACTAAATCAGCTGATACTTTAAATTTAACTTTAACAAGTGTTGTATTTGAATGCTCGTTCAAGTTTGTTTCTAATTGCGTCAATTGTGATTTAACTTTAACAAGTGTTGTATTTGAATAGCTGCCAGTATATGCATTTTGCCCATCTTGAGAGAATTTAACTTTAACAAGTGTTGTATTTGAATTAATCAACCTTCATGTTCCGGTGTGTTATAAGGTGATTTAACTTTAACAAGTGTTGTATTTGAATTCTTGCATTGGACATCCTGTTCTTTGCCAATACTATTTAACTTTAACAAGTGTTGTATTTGAATGTTAAATTTAATATTTTTATAAATATTTTTATAATATTTAACTTTAACAAGTGTTGTATTTGAATTTAGGTATCTCTTTATCAAAACACCCCATAGGACTTATTTAACTTTAACAAGTGTTGTATTTGAATTTAGAAAAATATTTATATGGAATATCACCATTGGATTTAACTTTAACAAGTGTTGTATTTGAATTTAGAAAAATATTTATCTACTCCTAATATTTCGCCAGATTTAACTTTAACAAGTGTTGTATTTGAATTGTTTATCCTAAAATGATAAGGCTCTCCGCTATATTCCCATTTAACTTTAACAAGTGTTGTATTTGAATATACCTGCATTTTTTACTGCTTCCCAGTCAATATATTTAACTTTAACAAGTGTTGTATTTGAATTAATACACAGCTGTTAGGTGATGATATAGAAATGACATTTAACTTTAACAAGTGTTGTATTTGAATTTTTTACTGGCCAGAAATTCTCCAGCCACATCACCAATTTAACTTTAACAAGTGTTGTATTTGAATTTACTTGGAGATTTATATGGAATATCACCATTGGATTTAACTTTAACAAGTGTTGTATTTGAATTAGGTTGTAAGTGCTAAATTAGCCGAACTTATAGAAATTTAACTTTAACAAGTGTTGTATTTGAATTTCTATAACCAATTCTTCAAACCTACCTATAAATCTATTTAACTTTAACAAGTGTTGTATTTGAATAGCCTTTTTTTTACTAACTGGATTTCTTTTTACAGCATTTAACTTTAACAAGTGTTGTATTTGAATTAGTAAGTGTAAAGTTTTTAATAGGCGGTTGTTCTGATTTAACTTTAACAAGTGTTGTATTTGAATACGAAATTGACAATGGATGTGCTGAAGAAGAATTTAAATTTAACTTTAACAAGTGTTGTATTTGAATGTTCCCCTGTGTAGTCTACAGCTCGCATACGTGCTGATTTAACTTTAACAAGTGTTGTATTTGAATTAAAAAAGGTGAGAGCATTATTTATACAGGAAAATCTATTTAACTTTAACAAGTGTTGTATTTGAATACCTAATGTTGTAGGTGAATATAACACTAATGCTATATTTAACTTTAACAAGTGTTGTATTTGAATGTATCTTTAGCGATTAAATGATGTATAACTACTTTTATTTAACTTTAACAAGTGTTGTATTTGAATTTTATAAAAAAAGCGGAAGCGTTGGCTAAAGGAATTTAACTTTAACAAGTGTTGTATTTGAATATTGTAGTTGTTCCGTTAAGTGTTATGCTAGATGAATTTAACTTTAACAAGTGTTGTATTTGAATGCAGAAGCTAAAGATATGTCTAATCTAGATAACCCCAATTTAACTTTAACAAGTGTTGTATTTGAATAAATGCCCTTCTGTTCTAGTTACAGTATATATTTGCATTTAACTTTAACAAGTGTTGTATTTGAATAGCAATCCTAGTCCAGCAGAGATTGTGGAACAGCTATTTAACTTTAACAAGTGTTGTATTTGAATTAGTGTTGGTGCTGGTAAAACATGGACTATGCAAACATTTAACTTTAACAAGTGTTGTATTTGAATTTTATACAATTACTTTCCTTAAAATTTAAAGTGAATAATTTAACTTTAACAAGTGTTGTATTTGAATTTTATTTTTACCGACTGAATAGCATAAATATTTTTAATTTAACTTTAACAAGTGTTGTATTTGAATGGCTTTGGTAGATGTAGATACAGATGTTCAACAGACAAATTTAACTTTAACAAGTGTTGTATTTGAATTCTCGATTATATGTGAACAAAATAAAAAAATCAATAGATTTAACTTTAACAAGTGTTGTATTTGAATTATGTCTGTTTTTATTTAAACACCCGCAAGATTTAGATTTAACTTTAACAAGTGTTGTATTTGAATAATCGCACCAAGACCAATTCCTGCTGTTATCGCACATTTAACTTTAACAAGTGTTGTATTTGAATTCCTGATATTTGGCAAAGATAATACATTTATCATTGATTTAACTTTAACAAGTGTTGTATTTGAATTGGGGGTGCTTAGTCTATGGACTAGGCACTCTTTTTTATTTAACTTTAACAAGTGTTGTATTTGAATTGTAGTGCAGGAAAAACTATTGTTCCACCATAATTAATTTAACTTTAACAAGTGTTGTATCTAAATCTTATTATTAAAAAATTATAAAAGGCTTTTAATAGATTTTGTCTTCTATTAAAAGCCTTTTTTTTATTTAGAATTATTTTTCAATTTCTCTAAAAATTTCTTATCATCTTTGCTTAATTCTACTTTTTCAAGTAAGTCTGGTCTATTTGTATACGTAACACGCAAAGATTCTTGTCGACGCCATTTTGCTATTTTAGCATGGTCTCCTGAAAGTAGTACATCAGGTACGCTAAGACCTCTATACTCACGTGGTTTTGTATATTGTGGATATTCTAAAAGCCCATTATAAAAAGAATCTGTTGGCGCAGACTCTCCAGAGCCTAATACGCCTGGAAGCATTCTTGATACAGCATCAATTACCACCATAGCAGGAAGTTCTCCACCTGTTAATACATAATCGCCAATAGAAATTACTTCATCAGCTAAATTTTGTACCACACGATTATCAAAGCCTTCATAATGACCACAAATAAATATTAACTGATCAAAATTAGCAAGTTCTTTCGCTTTTTCTTGAGTGAATACTTTTCCAGTAGGACACATCAATATAACCTTGCTATTTTCAATTTGCGTTTTAGCTTTAACGTCTTCTACAGCTCTAAATAATGGCTCTGGCTTCATCACCATGCCAGCACCACCACCATAAGCTGTATCATCAACTTGATTATGCTTATTAAAAGCAAAATCACGAGGATTTGTTATTTGTATATCTAAAATATTTTTTTCAATCGCTCTTTTAGTAATACTACAACCAAAAACTCCGCCAAACATCTCAGGAAATAAGGATAATATATCTATTCTCATAATTACACTTCCTGATTTTCATCCCAAATTACTTTCATAAATCCATCTTCAATATTTATTTCAGTAACTACTTTCTTTAATGCTGGAATTAAAATTTGTCTGCCATCTTTAGCTTTAGTAATATATACATCATTGCTACCAGTTTTCAAAATTTCTGTTATTTCACCTAAAACAACATCATCTTGATTGATTACTTGAAGTCCGATTATATCAAAAGCATAATATTCTCCATCTTCAAGTGGTGGTACATCACTGCGATTTATTTTCAATAATTTATTTGTAAAACGTGCTACTTCTTCACGAGAATTAACACCTTCTACTTTCATAACTACAAAATTTCCCTGATAGCGAGTAGAAATAATATTTATCTCTTTATCATCTACATATGCTTTTTTTATAGTGTTAAATCTATCAGGAAAATCTGTTAAAGGATATACTTTCATATCTCCTCTAACACCATGAGCTGCACCGATTTTACCAATAATAATCTTTTTATTAGTTGCGGATTTCAATGATTTTTTCATCCTCTACGATAATTTCAGTATTCATAACAGCTGGCATTTTATCGCCAACTTTTACATTAAATACATGTTGCATAGTACCTTGAATAATTTCAGCACCTAAACCTAAATGTTTCATATCAGCAATATCTTGTTCAATTTTAGCTTTTAATTTTAAACCTTTAGCTTTGTCTACTTCCATTTTTTGAACAATTGCTCCGACTTGTTGAATATTATCTTCAGCATGTTCTTCTAAAAATTTTTTCTTTTGAATGTCGATTTTAGATAATTTTAAATCTACTTCTGCTAATTGTTTTTCCATTTTATCTAACATTTTAGCTCTAAATTTTTCAGTAACTTTTACTTTAATTGTTACTGGACATTGTAAAGAAATGCTTTCCATAATTATAACCTCACTTTAATTATTTCATTAATCTCATGATATATACTATCATATATATATTATAATGAAAAGATTTTGGATAAAGAGAAAGCCGAAAGTCATAATCGACCTTCGGCTATTTTTATTGCAATTATTCGATGATATCAACTGTAACTTTTTTATTTTCACAGGAAGCTGCAGCTTTCACTACAGTTCTCATGGCTTTGGCTATACGGCCTTGTTTACCAATGACTTTTCCCATGTCAGCTGAAGCTACACGCAATTTTAACAAAACATGATTACCATCAATGATTTCATCAACAGTAACTTGTTCTGGATAATCAACGAGTGATTTTGCTATTACTTCAACAAGTTCCTTCATCTATTTGCCTCTTTCTTATTTCTTAGCATGTTTAGCTGCATCAAATTTAGTCATGATACCTTTTTTGCTAAGTAAAGATTTAACTGTATCTGTAGGCTGAGCACCTTTGAGCATCCAGTCTAAAGTTTTTTCTTCATCAATATTGATAATAGCAGGTTCTTTTGTGGAATCATAGTTACCTAAGATTTCGATGAAACGACCATCACGTGGAGCACGAGAATCTGCTACAACGATACGATAGAATGGACGTTTTTTAGCACCCATACGATTTAAACGAATTTTAACTGCCAATGTTTTCACCTCCTTAAAGTGATTAAGTTATATTATAGAAGGTTTATCTAAAGAAAGGAAGTTTAAAACCGCCTTTTCCTTTTTTACCTTTCTTATTTAACTGTTTCATATTAGACATTTTCTTCATCATTTTTTTCATTTCATCAAATTGTTTTAAGAGCTTATTGACTTCCTGAACTTTTGTTCCACTACCCATAGCGATACGCTTACGGCGAGAACCATTGATGATTTTTGTATTTCTTTTTTCTTCTGGTGTCATGGCTCTAATAATAGCTTCGATATGTTTGATTTCTTTACCATTCATATCGATATCCACATCACCAAGTTTTTTCTTAAGTCCACCCATACCAGGTATCATACCTAAGATATTTTCAAAAGAGCCAAGCTTTCTCACTTGATTTAATTGAGATAAGAAATCATCTAAAGTAAATTCATTTTTGCGGAAAGCTTTTTCCATTTTTTTTGCTTCTTCTGCATCAAAAGCAGTCTGTGCTTTTTCAATTAAAGTAAGCACATCACCCATACCTAAGATACGAGAAGCCATTCTATCTGGATAAAATGGTTCTAAGGCTTCTAATTTTTCACCAGCACCCACAAATTTAATAGGGCAACCTGTAACAGCCTTAACGGAAAGCGCTGCACCACCACGAGCATCCCCGTCCATTTTAGTTAAGATAACACCATCTAAACCTAAATCATTATTGAAGCTTTCTGCTACATTAACTGCATCTTGACCAGTCATAGCATCAACTACTAATAAGATTTCATGCGGTTTTACATCTTCTTTTATAGATTTCAACTCTTGCATGAGGTTTTCATCTATATGAAGTCGTCCTGCTGTATCGATGATTACAATATCATTAGCATGAGATTTTGCATAATCTATTGCTTCATTAGCGATACGCACAGCATCTTTACAATCTTCTTTAGCAAATACTGGAATATCAATTTGACTACCGAGTACTTGTAACTGTTTGATAGCTGCTGGACGATAGATATCTGCTGCAACCATCAATGGGTGTTTGCCTTGCTTTTTAAACATCAAACCAAGTTTACCAGCAGATGTTGTTTTACCTGCCCCTTGAAGACCTACCATCATGATAATTGTAGGAGCTTTTGGTGAAATGTTTATATGACTTTGAGTCTGCCCCATCAATGCTGTTAACTCTTCGTTAACAATTTTAATAACAGCCTGTGCAGGTGTCAAAGATTCTAAAACTTCTTGTCCTACTGCACGTTCTTTTATTTTTTTAATAAAATCTTTAACTACTTTAAAGTTTACATCGGCTTCTAATAAAGCTATGCGAATTTCTCGCATGGTAGCATTAACATCATCAGCTGTTAATTTACCATGACCACGCAATTTTTTAAAAGTCTCTTGCAAACGATCAGCTAAATTTTCAAAAATCAAATTTATGCCTCCTTGCTATCATTTGTTAACACAGAAATACGTCTTATTATATTATTAAGCCTGTTATCTTCTGATTCCTGCTTTAATGCTAATAAATCAGATAAAATTGACAAAAGCTCTGTTTTTTCTTTTGTCGAACGGGCTGCCAAACCTAATTTATCTTCATATTGCTGCATGATTTGCTCACTGCGACGCAACATGTCATAAACAGCTTGACGTGAAATTCCTAACTCTGCACTTATTTCTGATAGTGAAAAATCCTCAAATAAATGCATTTGTAGACAACGTTTCTGTTTGTCAGTTAGCAAAGCCCCATAAATATCAAATAAAGTGCTCATGTGCAAAAACTTTTCTAACATTTAAACCACCTGAGCTTTCATTATCTATATCTTTAATTCAATCTTGTCCTTACGACTTTGATTATTATATATGACAAAAAACAACCTGTCAAGTATTTTTACTTGTCAGGTTGTAAAAAATTTTAACGGCTCAAAACTTCTTGTTTTACTAGCACTTTTTCTTCATATCTATTTTTTTCTACAATTTTAATTGGTTGTTTATCCACAACACTGATAATTAAAAAGCTGATTATGCAGATAATCCATTCAAAATAAATTACATGTGGCAATACATGTATCTGCGGTACAAATTGCCATAAAACTAATCCTATCAAGCCTACAACGGTAGTGTAAAATGCTGAATTTTTACGACAAAGGCTAGGAGCAAATACAGTAAATAAAAATACCACAGTAAATGCAGTAGTCAAACTTAAACCAATCATCATAGTTTTTAAAATTCCCACTGCATTAAATGCTAACCATAAAGTAGCAAGACCTACTAATAATATAACTAAACGATTTACTTGCAAAAATTTTGCAGTTGTTACTTGTGGATTAATAAAACGTTTATAAATATCCTGAGAAATAAGTGTGCCTGCACCTAATAATATTGTACAAGCAGTGGAAACATCTGCTGCCCATAATGCTGCAAGTGTTATCCCTGAAACTACAGGATCTAAGCTCATAATGATTTGAGGAAGTGCCATAGTTGGATTAATATCTGGATATTGAACTTTAGCTGCTAAACCTAAAATAGCTGATAAAAAGCCAATTGGAAAAATCAATGCTCCACCTAAAATAAAGCCTTTTTTTGCTGTTTTAGCATCTTTTGCACCGCAGGCAATCTGTACAGTTCCCTGTAATGTGAGTGCTTGAGATATCATAATTAAAATCCAACCCAATACTACAGCTAAACCTAAGCCACCAATAGGACTAAACCAAGAAAAATCAACTACAGGTAAATTATTATTAATATTTACAAGACCACCATTATTATCTACGACAGAAATAGTTGAATATAAAATTCCTAAATAAATCAAGCTAACGCTTATCATATTGGACATACCAGAAGACCACAATCCACCCACAACAGTGATACCGATGAAAACTATAGCACTCATTATCATGCCTGTTTTCATAGAAAATATATCTGGCATAAGTGTTGATAAAATTGCCCCGCCTGCTACATATTGAAGCGAAGTAATACAAATAAGAATGATTGCTAAACCAATTGCACTTATAAGACGACCTTTTTTATCATAATAACGTTCAAACAATTCTGGTATCGTAGAACAACCCATTTGTCTATATTTTCCTGCGGCTAAAATTCCCATAACCACAGCACCAATAGCCCATGCTCCATTGTACCAACCAGCTGCTATTCCTACCTGTGTTGCATTTTCTGCCACACCAACAGTAGAAGCAGCCCCTACAGCAAGACCTGTTACATTAAAAGCAATAAGTGATGTAGATAATTTTCTTCCTGCAAATAAATACTCCATAGGATTTTTATTAGCGCGATGTTTTACATAAAAAGATATTGCAAATAATAATACTACATATAGACAGACTATCATTAATTGAATAGACATAGTTTTCATCCTTTCTTATGATGTTAATCAAAATTTTTACTTTAACATCAATCTTTAAATTACTGCAGATTAAATTTTAATTTGTCAAAAACTTAAGTATTATTATCAGCTGATATAAGTTTAAAATAAATTCATCTAACTAAAAAAGCATACAAAAAAGCTCGCCCCTATATAGGGACGAGCTGTTATAACCCGTGGTACCACCCAATTTGCTTTTTTAGCCACTCATTCGGATACTAACATATCCTAGCCCATGATAACGGAGGCACTCCGACAAAACTTACTTAATTAATCTCAATTATTATAATTGTTCAGCCTTGCAACTCTAAGGTGTATTTCAATTTAATTCACTACTATGTCCCACCAAACCATAGCTCTCTGCAAGCTTCATAAATCTACTTTTCCTCTTCACTGTTTTTATCTGTCTATTACTATAACAATAAAATTCATATTTGTCAATGATTATTTATTGTAAACTTGTAAATTAAATGTGTAGTTGTAAATTTATTTTAATTTACTGCTCACTAACTCATGTGTGCGGAAAAAATTATATATAGATTTTGCTATTTGCTCGCTAATTCCTGGTACCGCCATCAATTCATCAACTGAAGCATTTTTTATATTTTGTATCGTTTCAAAATGGTCAAATAAACTTTTTCTTCGCTTAGCACCAATTCCAGAGATATTATCTAATATAGATATTTTATTGCGTTTTGTTCTAAGTTTACGATGATAAGTAATAGCAAAGCGATGAGCTTCATCTCTTATACTTTGCACTAAATATAAAGCATCTGATTGTCGTGGCAAAATAACAGGCTCTGATGATTGTTCTGTAAAAATATATTCAAATTGCTTAGCAAGCCCTACTACAGGGACGCTATAATGACCTGCTCCACGAATAATTTCCAAAGCCGAGCTCAATTGACCTTTACCGCCATCAATGATTATCAAATCTGGTAAATCATTTTTATCAACGCCTACATATCTGCGAGTAGTTACTTCCCTCATCGACATAAAATCATCTGGTTTTCCTTCAGTAGAATTTATCTTAAATCTGCGATAAGAATTTTTATCTGGCTTGCCATCTTGAAATACTACCATAGAAGCTACTGTTTCTGAACCTTGAATATGTGATATATCAAAACATTCCATACGCATCGGTGGCTTTGGTAAATTTAAATATTTTTGTAAATCATAGACAGCACCTAAACTACGAGCCTTCATATCTTTTAATTTTTGCTCTTGCTCTAATAAATATTTTTCTGCATTTTCTTTTGCCATCATCAAAATATCTTTTTTCACACCACGTTTAGGCAATAAAATTTTGGTCTTTTTCTTCTTTTCTGCCCAAAGCCATTCTTGCAATAATTCTATTTCTGCTATCTCTTCTGGTATCAATATTTCTTTAGGAATGTCCACCGCGTCATTATAATATTGCTTCAAAAAGGCTGTTATCAAATTTTTTTCATCATCATCTTCATCATTTAATAAAAATTGATTGCGACCTAACATTTTACCATTGCGAATAAAAAATATCTCTATACAAATTCCATAATTAGCTCTAGCAATACCGATAGCATCTATATCACCATCATCTAATAATATCTTTTGTTTTTCCATTATCTTGCGCACAGCTAATAATTGGTCTCTCAATCTAGCAGCTTTCTCAAAATCTAAATTCTGTGCTGCCATCTGCATTTTTTTCGCTAAATTCTGCTCTACAACTTCACTTTTACCTTCTAAGAATAAACATACGCCATCTACCATATCTTTATAAGTATCTTCATCAATATAATTAGCACAAGGAGCTAAACATCTTTTTATATGATATTCTAAACAAGGTCTATCTGCTAAATGCTTGCAAGTTCGCAAAGGGAATAATTTACGCAATAAATTTAAAGTTTCCTTCATTGCTGTAGAACTTGTATATGGGCCAAAATATCTTGAGCCATCTTTGATAAGGCGACGGGTAGTTACTATTCTTGGATATTTTTCATTTAAAGTAATCTTTAAATAGGGATAAGTCTTATCATCACGAAGCATAATATTATATTTAGGATGATGTTTTTTTATCAAATTACATTCTAAAATCAATGCTTCTAATTCGTTATCCGTAACTATTGTTTCAAAATCTTCTATATGCGACACCATAGCAATTGTTTTTGCTGAATGATTTCTACTCGATTGAAAATATTGTCGCACACGATTTTTTAAATTAATCGCTTTACCTACATATATAATCTGTTTTTGCTTATTTTTCATCAAATAAACGCCTGATTTTGTAGGCAATAATTTTAATTTTTCTTGTAATATTTCATTAATCATCATTTTATATTCTCTTTAATCTAATTATATTTATATTAAAACTCATTGCATTTTTAATTTTAAAGCCAAAATACCTAGATATTCACGAATAGCCATACAAGATGTATTTAAACTACCATTATTAGGTAAGAAATTAAAAATACTAAAGACTAACTCATCACTCATTTGATAATCTGCTACATATGGCGTAGCTTCAATTCCTTCACGTGCAAATATTTCCATTGCTCTTGGCAAATGAAAACCTGATGTGATAACTAATGGCTTAGTAAAATTATATTCTTCCATTATAACCTTGCTATTTTGCACATTTTCCACTGTATTTCTACTCTGATTTTCTAATATCAAAGCTTGCGAATTTACGCCCATACCTTCAAATATACGTTTTTCAATATCAGCTTCTCGTCCTGTATCTTCAAACACCTTTCCACCAGATAAAATAATAGGAATATCCAATTCTTTTTGCAATCTCATAACTGTAATCATGCGATTAGCTACATATCCTGAAACTTGCCCTTCGCCATCAATATCTGCTACATTTATCGCACCACCACCTAACATAATTATCACATCATTTTTATCTTGTTTTAACTGTTCAATACTTTTATTTTGATAAAAATTCTCCAATGGCTTAACTAAATGATAAGCTATAAAATTTGTAGATAACAAATAAAACAATAAAGTAATCACGCTTAAAATATATTTACCTTTAATCTTTTTCCAATATAAATAAATATTAAATAAAATCAGAAGTGATATAATTCCTCCCGGTGGAATTATAAAAGCATAAAAAATCTTGACTAAATAAAGCATAAATATACCTCCTATAACGTACTTTTTCCCCTAAAAATTATAAATATAACAAAATTATCGTTAATTTCTTCATTAATTCTCATTGTAAAAATATCTATTATTTGTTATAACAGTATATAAGGAGGGGATTATCATCGAAATTTCTCTAGAAACAATTCAACAGACAGACGAATTGGTTCATCAACTATATCAAACAACACGTGCTATGTCAAAAAGTGTAAACCGTGCATTATACAGTACAAATATCTATGGTTCTGAATGGACTATTTTAAAAACAATTCACGATCAAGGCACTATGACACAGACAGCACTTGCTAACTATTTAAATATTGAACCTGCTGCAATCTCTAAAACAATTCGTCAGCTGATGAAAAAAAATCTTATCATGCGTCAAAGTGGTGAAGATAAACGCGAAAAATATATTTATCTCACACCATTGGCGATTGAACAATATAATGAATGGTTTGAAGTTATCGCTCAAAATTGTCGCCGAGTATTAGAAGCTGTCAATGTAGAAGAACAAAAAATACTAATGGATTTATTGAGCAAAATAAAAAATAAAGTCAATGATGACATTTAACTTTTAAAACATAATTATCATAAATAGTATAAATAATAAAGAAGGGCATTATCTTATAAAAGTTAATGCCCTTTTTATTTATCATTTTGTAGCTGCGCGAATAATTGATTGTGCAACTTCTTTTATTGTTTTTCGTTTTGCCATACTATATTTTTGTATTCTACGATAAGCTTCACTTTCAGATAAATTATAAGCATCCATCAAAATACCTTTTGCTCTATCTAATAATTTTCTCATTTCTAGTGAATTTTTTATATCATCTAATTCACTTTCTAATTGTTTAATTTCATTAAATCTAGATAGTGCAATTTCTATTGCTGGAAACAAATTACTTGGCTTTATTGGTTTTACCAAATAAGCTAAAACACCTGAATTCTTAGCTTTTTCTACAATGTCTTTTTGGCTAAAAGCTGTAAGCAAAATAACAGGAGCTAATTTTTGGTCAGAAATTCTCTTTGCAGCTGTAATCCCATCCATTTCTGGCATTTTTATATCCATAATCACTAAATCAGGCTTTAATCGCTGCGTTAATTCTATAGCTTTTAATCCATTAAAACATTCTCCAACGACTTCATGCCCAGCTTCTTCTAACATTTCTTTCAAATCCATACGAATGATTGATTCATTATCAGCAATCACAATTTTTAACTTAGACATCAACTTCACTCTCCATTAAAAATTTATAGGGAATAGCTATCTTGGCATGAACCCCATTATCATTATATAAGTCAAAAGAACCATTCATATCTCCTTCAATTAAGGTTCTCACAATTTGAAGTCCTAAAGATTTTGTTGGTAAATCAGAAAAATTCTCTGGTAAACCATTACCATTGTCATACAATTCTATTATATAGGCTTCATCACTTTGACTTATTTTAAGACCAATTTTACCATAATTTCTGCCTAAAAATCCATGCTCAATTGAATTTAAAATCAATTCATTTATGATCAAAGCTAAATTACTAGCTTGTTTTGATGGTAAAATTATTGTCTCTCCAATGAATTCTGTCTCCAATTTAAAATGACTATCTAACATATTTTGCTGGATTAATTGCAAAATATTTTTTGTTACTTCCATTACGTCTATATTTTCATCACCTTGTTGTGATAAAAATTCATGCACAACTGATATACTTAAAATACGATTTACACTTTCCTTTAAAGCCTCTTTTACTTCCATTGAATTTGAGCGTCTAGCTTGTAATCTAAGTAAACTAGCAATAGTTTGCAAATTATTTTTTACGCGATGATGAATTTCTTGTATCACTGCTGATTTTATTTTTAATTCTTTATCCTTTTTTCTAATTTCAGTAACATCAGATAAAATCACTATACGTGTCAATAAATTACCTGCTTCATTGATTGGAATGTCTCTTCTAATCAATACTAAATTGCCCACTTCAATTTCTTTTTCATAAGGACATCTAGGCAAAATAGTTTCCTTTCTAATATGCAAAGTCAACTGTCTATCAAAAAGATGACAACCCAACAAATTACTAACACCTAAAACGTGATATATTCTTGACGCTACCATATTAGCAAAAATAATGCGTTCATTTTTATCTGTAATGATAATCCCATCACGAGAAGAAATTGCTCTATACATTTTATTATCTGCTTTTTTAGGCGCATTTTCCAAAATAATAAAGGCAGTTTTCAAAAGACGAGTAAAACCTCTTGTTTGTGTATCTTCATAATTTATCTCAAAACAAATAACAGCTATTACTTCATAATCAACGACAATCGGTATAGTATACATTTGATAAAATTTACCAAAATCCAATTCTCTTTGACCTTCATATTTTGATTTAAATTTAATAGTTTTATCAATTAAAGGTTCTTGTACTTTAGGAATTTCCTTTCCTATCAATGATTGTTTTATAGGATTATACGTAGTATGTGGTTCAAATTCAGAAACAACAGTGAAATAATTTTCTTTTTTGGAAAATGTATACATAGCTACATGCGCATGCACCAAATCAGAAACTAAAGGTAATACTGTATTAATTCTTTGTAAAAAATTAGCTTTCATAGCGGATAAATTAGTAAATTGTCTACAATTATTCAAAAAAGACATTATTTTTCACTTCACTTTCTTTAATTTATGCTTTTATTTATTTTTATAAAGAAAAAAGGAGACCTATCGTCTCCTTTGTATTAAATTAAATTATGTTTAATTTAATTTATGTAATTATAAAACTCTACGTGCTCCAATATAGCAAGATGCCCAATAAGAACTACTTAAAGAATCGACAACTACTCCACGGCTAGAGGAAGCATTAATAAAATTACCATCACCCATATAGATACCTACATGAGATGCTCCATAAGTATAAGTAGAGAAAAATACTAAATCACCAGGCATAAGGTTATCATAAGATACTGGTGTACCTATTTCAAATTGTACATCTGCTGTACGTGGAAGAGAAATACCAGCTGTAGCAAAAACATAACGCGTAAAACCAGAACAATCAAAACCGCTTGGAGTTGTACCACCAAATACATATGGCACGCCAATATAATTCAAAGATGAATTAATGATACGTTTTGCAATGTAATTAGAACTACGGCTTACTACAGGCATGTTACGTCCCATCAATGCTTGATATGTCATAGCGCCAACTAAACCATCATTATCCAAACCATTAGCTGATTGGAATGCTGCCACTGCAGCTTGTGTAGCTGGACCGAAATCTCCATCTGCTGTTACATCATAACCCTGACTTGCCAATGCTGCTTGAATTTCAGCGATTTCTGCACCTTGGTCTCCTAAACGGAAAGAAGATGCGCTAGCAATAGCACTCATACAGATCAAACACAAAGATAAAACTAAAACACGGACAACTTTACTCAAAAAAAAGACTCCTCTCAAAATCGCCTACGAGGTTAGCTGACGGGTTAGGACAGAGAAGGAAAGACTATCCATCTAAAATTTCAGTAAATTCTACCAAAATAAATTAGATTCACCCCAAAAAATTGGTTCTCCCGCTCCTGAGCTGGATTCGGCTTTCTATTTTTATTTTTTTATTACGCTCATAATCTATATTTTACACTATTTTATTAAAAACCTCAACCTATAATCAATAATTTTTATCATTTAGTTTAGTTTCTATATAATAACTAAACTAATTTCAACTGTTTTTATTATACTTAAGAAATTTTTTATTTAATTAAACAAAAGACATTGACATTTTGTCTAAATAGTGATACATTCTTAATTAGAAGTTAGCACTCACTATTATAGAGTGCTAACAATAGGGGTGAAAGAAATGCTAGATGAAAGAAAGCAACGCATTCTCCGAGCCATTGTAGATGACTATATATCTACTGCAGAGCCAATAGGCTCCCGAACAATTGCTAAGAAATATAGTTTGGGAATTAGCCCTGCGACAATTCGTAATGAAATGGCAGATTTAGAGACACTTGGTTATATCAAGCATCTCCATACCTCATCTGGGCGTATCCCCTCATCAAAAGGTTATCGTTTTTATGTTGATGACTTATTAACATTAGAACAAATGTCGGAGAATGAGATATCTCTTATCAATAATTGGTATGCTACTAAAGTACGTTCTGTTGAAGAAATTTTCCGTGAAACTTCACGTATAATCTCTCAACTGACAAAAAATGTATCTTTAGTTTTAGCTCCACAATTAACGCAAACAGCTTTTCAGTATTTGCGATTTTTACCACTTAATGAACATCAAGTAATAGCTGTCATCATGACAGATGCTGGTTTTATTGATAACAAAATTATCGATATTCCAAGTGGTGTTTCTTTTGAGGATTTTGATAATATCGCTAGTATCTTTAATCATTATCTCAAAGGTAAGCGTCTATCAGATATTAGTATGGCATCAATTCGTAAAATTCGTGGTGAAACTGTTAATTCCACAGTTTTCAATGCTATCATTAATATTATAGATGAAGCATTAGCCAAAGATAAGCAAGAACGACTTTATCTAGGTGGTGCAAGAGAATTAATGGAACAGCCTGAATTTCATAATATAGATAAAGTAAAAAAATTATTATCTATGTTTGAAGAAAAACAACTTTTATATGATATTTTGCATGCACAAAAAGATGAAAGTTTAGCTGTTACCATTGGTCAAGAAAACAAATATAATGATATTAAAGACTGTAGTATTATCAGTGCCACATATCATTTAGATGGTAAACCAATTGCCACATTAGCTGTTTTAGGTCCAACACGTATGGATTATGGCAAAATAATTTCTTTATTAAAATTTATGAATGCTAATCTTGCTGATATTTTCCATAGATTTCATTTGTAATCTATAAAGATTAAACTATTTATTATTAACTAAGAAGGTGGTTGATTCATGGCTACTCCAGAAGAAACTAAAGAAACTATGCAGACTGAAATTACTTCTGATAACGAAGTTAAAGAAACAGTAGAAGAAACTACTAATGAGACTGCTGTAGAAAATGATGAAGCAACTTTTGATACAATAAAAAAAGAACTTGAAGCTCAAAAAGAATTATTACAGCAAAGCGAAGACCACTATAAAAGATTGCAAGCTGATTTTGCAAACTTCCGTCGTCGCAATGAAAAAGAACGTGAAGAATTATCTAGTGTAGTCCTTCAAGGATTAATTAAAGATTTATTACCTATCATTGATAATTTTGAACGTGCTTTAGCTGTTGAAGGAGCTGCTGGGACTCCTCTTCATGATGGAATTTCCATGGTTTACAACCAATTAATGGAATCTTTGAAGAAAAATGGTCTTGAAGTTATTAAAGCTGCTGGTGAAAAATTTGATCCTAATTTCCATCAAGCTGTAATGCGCGTTCAAGACCCTGAAAAAGAAGATGATACCATCGAAGAAGAATTCCAAAAAGGTTATATGGTACAAGGTCGAGTAATTCGCCCAAGTATGGTAAAAGTTGTAGCTAATTAATCATTTAATTAACTATAATTAATATAAAATATTTTATTAAATTGCATAACACTTATATTTATATATAGATGTTTTTAGGAGGAATTTATAATGTCCAAAGTAATTGGTATTGACTTAGGTACTACTAACTCTGTAGTCGCTGTTATGGAAGGTGGCGAACCTACAGTTATTACAAACCCAGAAGGTAGCAGACTTACTCCTTCAGTTGTAGGTTTCACAAAAGATGGTGAACGTCTTGTAGGTCAACTTGCAAAACGTCAAGCCGTTTCCAATCCAGATAGAACAATCGCTTCAATCAAACGTCATATGGGCGAAGTTAATTATAAAGTAAATATTGATGGTAAATCTTATACTCCACCAGAAATTTCTGCTATGGTTCTTCAAAAATTAAAAGCTGATGCAGAAAAATATCTTGGCGAAAAAGTAACTCAAGCAGTTATCACTGTTCCTGCTTACTTCAACGATAGCCAACGTCAAGCAACTAAAGATGCTGGTAAAATCGCAGGTCTTGATGTTCTTCGTATCGTAAACGAACCAACTGCTGCTGCTCTTGCTTATGGTCTTGATAAAGGCGAAGATGGTACAATCTTAGTATTCGACTTAGGTGGCGGTACATTCGATGTATCTATCCTCGAACTTGGTGATGGCGTATTTGAAGTAAAATCCACTAATGGTAATACTCATTTAGGTGGCGATGACTTTGACCATGCAGTAATGAATTGGATGGTAGAAGAATTCAAAAAATCCAACGGCATTGACTTATCTCAAGATAAAATGAGTGCTCAACGTCTTATCGAAGCTGCTGAAAAAGCAAAAATCGAACTTTCCAGCATGACTTCTACAAATATCAACTTACCATTCATCACTGCTGATGCAACAGGTCCAAAACACTTAGATTTAACTCTTACTCGTGCAAAATTTGATGAATTAACAGCAGATCTTGTTGAAGCTACAATCGAACCAACTCGTAAAGCTATGGCTGATGCTGGTTTATCCGTTTCTGAAATCGATAAAATCATCTTAGTTGGTGGTTCTAGCCGTATCCCTGCTGTTCAAGAAGCTATTAGAAAATATCTTGGTAAAGAACCAAATCATGGTGTAAACCCTGATGAATGCGTTGCAGTAGGTGCAGCTATTCAAGCTGGTATCTTAGCTGGTGAAGTTAAAGACGTATTACTTCTTGATGTAACTCCACTTTCCTTAGGTATTGAAACATTAGGTGGTATTTGCACAAAAATCATTGAAAGAAATACTACTATTCCTACTTCTAAGAGCCAAGTATTCTCTACAGCTGCTGATAATCAGCCTGCAGTTAGCATTCATGTTCTTCAAGGTGAACGTGAAATGGCAGCAGATAACAAAACTCTCGGTCGTTTCGATTTAACAGACATTCCACCAGCTCCAAGAGGAGTTCCTCAGATCGAAGTTAAATTCGATATTGATGCTAACGGTATCGTTCATGTATCTGCAAAAGACCTCGGTACTGGTAAAGAACAAAATATCACTATTCAATCTGATAGCGGTATGAGCAAAGAAGATATCGACCGCATGGTTAAAGAAGCTCAAGCTCATGAAGCTGAAGATAAAAAACGTAAAGAAGAAGTAGAAACTAGAAATAATGCTGATTCTTTAGTATTCCAAGCTGAAAAAGTAATCAAAGATTTAGGCGATAAAGCTGATGCTAATACTGTAGCTAAAGTAAAAGATGGCATTGAAGGCGTTAAAAATGCTCTCAAAGGTACAGATATCGAAGCAATCAAAAAAGCTATGGAAGAATTACAAAAACCTCTTTATGAATTAAGCGCAGCTGCATATCAGCAGGCTCAGCAAGCTCAACAACAAGCTGGCGGAGCAGGTGCTAATGCACAGCAACAGACTCAGACAAAAGATGATGACAATGTTGTTGACGCTGATTTTAAAGATGTAACTGATAAATAATTTAAGTTTAATTAATATAAGAAATTCGATGCACATAACTCCAGTTAATCCTTAGCTGGAGTTATGTCAATTAAGCATAAAATCTTTATTTAGGTTTAGGTGGTGCAAAGTGAGTACAAAACGCGATTATTATGAAGTCTTAGGCGTAAATAAAAATGCTACAGAAGCAGAAATAAAAAAAGCCTACAAAAAAATGGCTCGAAAATATCACCCTGACCTCAATCGTGATAATCCTAAAGAAGCCGAAGAAAAATTCAAAGAAGTAAATGAAGCTTATGAAGTTTTATCCAATCCACAGAAAAAAGCTCAATATGACCAATTTGGTCATGCAGCTTTTGATGGTACTGGTGGAGCTGGCGGTGGCTTTGGCGGTTTCGGCGGTTTTGGTCAAGGTGGCTTTGGTGGAGAAGGTTTTGGCGATATCTTTGACATGTTCTTTGGTGGCGGTGGTGCTGGCGGTTCTGCTCGCCGTCGTGGCCCAGAACGTGGTTCTGATTTACGCTATAATTTATCTATTTCCTTTGAAGAAGCTGCATTTGGTAAAACAGTAGAACTCAATATTCCTCGTACAGAAAAATGTTCTAGCTGTAATGGTACAGGTGCTGCTGCTGGTACCCATCCTGAAACTTGCCCTGATTGCCATGGTACAGGTCAAGCACAATTCACTCAAAATACACCATTTGGTCGCATGGTAAATCAGCGTACTTGTTCCCGTTGCAGTGGTACAGGTGAAATCGTTAAAACACCATGTAAAGATTGTAATGGTAAAGGTGTTAAATCTGTTCGCTCTAAAGTTGAAGTTAAAATCCCTGCTGGCGTAGATACTGGAAACCGTATCCGCGTAGCTGGCGAAGGTGAAGCAGGTGTTCGTGGCGGATCTACTGGTGATTTATATGTATATATCACAGTAAAAGACCATAAATTCTTCAAACGTGAAGGCACTGAAATCATCTGCGAAGTTCCTATCACTTTTGTACAAGCTTCCTTAGGCGATACTATAGAAGTACCAACTCTTGATGGTAAAGTAGAAATGAAAATACCAGCTGGTATTCAGTCTGGTACAATAATGCGCTTAAAAGGAAAAGGTATCCCATTCCTTCGCGGTGCTGGTCGTGGCGATCAACATGTTCGCATTAAAGTTTTAACTCCACAAAAACTTACCGACAGACAAAAAGAACTTCTTCGTGAATTTGCTGGTATTAAAAATGATAAAGCAAATCCAGAACAAGAAAGCTTCTTTAAGACTTTAAAAAATCTCTTTAAATAAAAAAATGACTCCTAGTAATTATAACTAGGAGTCATTTTTTATTATTTATTTTTATCTATAAATTCTAAAGCCATTTCCGCATTTGACCTTGCTAAACTACGCAATTTAGCCATTCGCTTCAAATTCTGATTGCGATATATTTCTTTATTATTCCATTTAGCATTAATTTCTTGCATCAAAGCTTCCACTGTTACATTTTCTAAATCGCCTACAACATCTTCATCAATGGATTTTAAAAATCTATCAATTTTAGGATCATATGATATACCTATCATTGGTGTGCCCATCACACCTGCAAAAATCAATGCATGAAGGCGAATGCCAATCATTAAATCCATATTTCCTACTAATGACATTAATTCCCTTGTTGTAAAATCTTCTTTCAAGATACATGCCGGCTGTTTCATTTTAGCTACAATTTTTTTAGCAGCCTTTACATCTTCTGGATATTGCATTGGCATAAAAACAATCTGAGCATTTAATTTCGTTACTGCTTCATCAGCCACTTCTGCTAAGACGTCTTTATAATGTTGCCATTCACGCCATTCACGCACAGATATACCAATTATCGGCTTAGTGAGTGAAATATGTGCTTTCTTAAAAATCTCTCGCCCACTTTTTTTATCTACTGCATTTATTGCTAACACTGGGTCTGCTGTAGCTTTTATTGGTGGTTTTACAATCTTAAGCATATCCAATTCTTTTAATGAATCTTTATCGCGAACTGTAATCAAAGCACTATGATTGCCAAACCATCTCATCAAGCGTCTTGCGAATTTACCATAAATAGGGCCAATACCTTGAGCATATAACATTATTGGTGTATGAACTAATTTAGCTAAAAATAATACACCCATATAATAATATAAGCTTCGACCGCTAGTTACATTTTGTAATAAGCTACCGCCACCACTTATAAGTAAATCCGCCTTTTTCAACACTTTCAAAATATCTACTACATTTAACCAATTAACTGCATCAACACTATGGCGTTTTCTTGTATATTCTGGGTCTGATGAAATAACTGTAATATGAAGTTTTGGATTAAGCTCTGAGAATACTTCTAACATTGCAGATAGCATAGCTTCATCGCCTGCATTTTTAGAACCATAATACCCAGAAATTACAATATTATTCATTCAAAGACTTACTCCTATCTGTTGAAGATGCAATATATTGCCATAAATACAATGCACCCATGACAACACAGCCTATGACAGCACCCCATAAAGCACCATCAAAACCTCTCATTAATGACATAAATACCGGCGTACGCATATGTGCAAAAGTTTCTACCATAGAACCTTGTCCAATAGTCGCTACTATAGATAAAATAAAGAAGATAGCTGCTGGCCACTTACGATACCATGCCATGATCATTATTATAAACGCTGGATGACCAATAAAAATTTCTTTTGAACGAGGTCTTGCATAAAATGCTTGTTCTAAGAAAGCTCTTATTTTCAATTCTATGCCAGGAACAGGAACGCCAGCTGTATGACCAGAACGACCGATAAAGATAACAGCTACAATCATAGCTATCAAAAATCCTACTAAAGCTTTTACAGATACAGTCATATTCAATATACGTTTAGCCTGTTCTTTAAAAGCTGGTGGTGTTAATAAATTATCACCGAATATATCAAAACGTTGCATAAAGGCTATAGCCACTAAAATAATTGGCAATACAAATGTTAACTTGATACCACGGAAGATACTCATTTCCAAGAAGAATTCTACATCAGATAAAATACCAGATAAGAACATTGCCCCCATCATAGAAACAACACTTGCACAAACAATAGCTTTCACTGCTTTTAATAATAATGGACCAAATTTTAATTTACCAATTAGACGATTTCTACGAATTACATCTAATTGACTTATCATACCAATAGCAGGGAAAACATTTGCCGCAGCTAAAGCAGCCATTATGCGAATTGTAGAGCCCTTTCCTATCAATACTGGAACAGCTGTTATTACAAAGCAAATTGCTAATAAAATATACTGTTTTTTATTTGATAAACTTGGGTAAACCAAAGAAATATACAATACACAAGCACTACAAATACCTAAAAGCATTATAACTTGCAAAATTGTATTGCCAAAAAATGGCTCAAAATGACTAGCAGGCCCAATAGTGAAACCTTTAGATTCAAGTTTTGCTTTTGTATCTGAAATATATTTCATATTTGTAGCTAATAAGGACATATCACCTTCAGGTTTTTCATAAATACGCATTAAATCTATACGTATATTACGTTCTTCATCAGTATTTGCCCAACGTTCAACAGCTACATCCATTTTCAATTTTGGCTGTTCATCTTTTGGTATAGTATATAATCTAGCGACTTTATAATCTAAACCTCTAGCAATATCATATAAACCATCTTGTGGATAAAATTGCAATTGTGTAACATGTTCAATCATACCAAGAGTGATATCTCTTTCTTTCATCAACTCAATAGTACGCTCAGTATTATGCAAACCACCTAATGTTTCAGAACCAGAAAATACTATTTCTGATATCTTATAATCTTTTAAACGGTCAAAAACTGCATTGATATCATCATCTGTTACATTCTTATAGTTACTAGGTCTAGCCAACACATAAAAACCTGCATCATTAACAGCCTTCATTTCATCAGTTGGCATACCTAAATTCATTTTTAATAACTCTGTATAATTAGCTTTTACTGCTAATATTTCTTGATTTCCTAAATCTAGAACATTTACTCTCTCTTTGCCTAAACGTCTAAATAAATCTTCTTTTACTTCTGTATATGTTTGCTTATCATGTCCTACAACATATACTTCGTCAGCTTTTATAGTACCTTTCTGAACTAAAGTACGCCATGCAGGATCACTTAAAGTTCCACTATAATAATTTTCTAGTACAGAACTACCTGCAATAGCCATAGCTTTGCCATTTTTATTCAATTTTTCAAATGTAGTTTCATATACAGCAAGTGAAGAAATGCCTGCCTGTTTTGCTTGAGATAATACTTCCTCTACTGGTATTCCTTCTAATTGAGCCAATTTAACCATATCTTCATAATCAATGGCTAAATCCACTGTCATATTTGCTTTTTCTACACTATTACGTTGAATATTTACACCAATAGCAGCTATTAGGCCAATTATTATACAAACAATCAACAAACGATTATATTTAAACTTTGTCAATCTCTATTCCACCTTACTTATTACTTATTGATGCCTGCCTCAATAAGTACTTGACCATTTTGCTGTTCTACTCTAGTAAATTTTGCACCTTCTAATGGTAATTTATCTGTTGAAACTAAGAATATATCTTTGGTGAAACTTATACCAATTTTACCAAACAATCTGTTTTCTGTATTAGCATCTGTAATGCGGAAAAGTAAATTTTTCCCTTCCACTACAATAATACCTTTTACATTGATAGTTGCTTCTTGCCCTAAGAAAGAAATTTTTCCTGTAGCTTCAACATTATCAGGTGTAATTTTTACTGCTATATCAGAAATTTTATCTACTTCTTTTGCTAATAATTGGGCTAAATTATTTTCATCGATTAGACCTGTTATTGTTAAATTATCAGCTGAGTTTATCACCAATCTACGAGCTAATAATAAATCTTGTACGCTAATCTCTATATTTTCACCCTTTAAAGATAACTCATTTAAATTTACTTTATCTAATTTTATATTTGTAGCTTCAATATCTATATTATCTACTTGACCAAATAGCATCATAAAGCTAGGTGATGTTTCTATATTGGCACTAACAGAATCAGTTTGCAAACTTCTTTCTATACGTCCAGATATTTGATTACTTATATATGTTGGTAATATATAAGTTGCACCTGCTAATGCTATTACAACTACAAGGATTAAACCAATTAATAATTTTCGCAAATTCAAGATACCTCGTATTTTAAATTATATGATTAGCTTTTGCATGTAGATAAGATTCAATAAATTTATTGATATCTCCGTCCATTACGCCTTGTGTATCACTTGTTTCTGTATTTGTTCTATGGTCTTTTACTAAGTTATATGGGTGGAATACATAAGAGCGAATCTGGCTACCCCATTCAATTTTTTGCTGGTCACCTTCAAGTGCTGCAAGTTCTTTTTCTTTCTTTTCCATTTCAAGTTCAAAAAGTCTAGCACGAAGTAAACGCAAACATTGTTCACGGTTTTGTAACTGAGAACGTTCACTTTGACATTGTGCTACAACACCTGTTGGAATATGTGTCATACGTACAGCAGAGTCAGTTTTATTGATATGCTGTCCACCAGCACCACTTGCACGATAAGTATCTACACGTACATCAGCCATATTGATATCCACTTCTACATCATCATCAATTTCTGGCATAACATCACAAGCAGAGAAAGATGTATGTCTACGGGAGTTAGCATCAAATGGAGAAATTCTAACTAAACGATGAACGCCTTTTTCTGATTTTAAATAGCCATAAGCATTATGACCTTTAATCAATAAAGTAACAGATTTTACCCCAGCTTCATCACCTGGTAATAAATCTGCTGTTTCTACGCTAAAGCCATTGCGTTCTGCCCAACGTCCATACATGCGTAATAACATCTGTGTCCAGTCTTGCGCTTCTGTTCCGCCAGCACCTGCATGTAGAGTCAAAATTGCATTATTAGCATCATATTTTCCTGATAATAATAACTCTAATTCTAACTGTTCTATAGCCTCATTGATTTCTTTAATCTCTGCTTCTACATCATCGCAAACAGTTTCATCTTTATCTTCCATGCCCATTTCCCATAAAATCTGCATTTCTTCAAATTTATGGAGAATGTTTTTATATTTGTCTACACCAGCTTTAACACCATTTAATTCTTGAGTGATTTTTTGGGCTTGGTCTGGATCGTCCCAAAAAGTAGGTTCACCCATTTTATATTCTAGCTCAGCAATTTTTTCTTCTTTGCGAGCGATGTCAAAGTGAATCCCCCATTTCAGTGAGCTTTTTTTCTATCGCTACAATCGTAGTGTGTAAATCTTCTAGCATCATTTCACTTCCTTTTTTATTTTTAACTAAAATAAATAAAATTATTTATAGGCAAAAGCTCTATTAAATTGAATAAAAATAGAGCTTTTCCTTATCATTATATATTAATTATTTATTTTTGCCACAACAGTTTTTATATTTTTTACCGCTACCACAAGGACAAAGGTCATTTCTACCTATATTATTGCTTTTTGCCTGTGGAGATTTAGAAATACTTTCACCATGATTTACAGTTGCATTTTTCAAACGGTCTTCTGGCTGTGGTTGTTCACGAACAACATTTACACGATACATCAATTTTGCAATATCTTCTTGAATATTATCGATCATTGCTTGGAACATATCATGACCTTCAATTTTATATTCAACTAATGGATTTCTTTGACCATAAGCACGCAAGCTAATACCTTCGCGAAGCATATCCATATGATCTAAATGTTCCATCCATTTATTATCTACAACTTTAAGCATAATGATGCGTTCTAAATCACGCATTACTTCACTGCCGAATAATTTTTCACGATTATCATAATTATCTTTAGCTACTTTATATAAAGTTTCTTTTAATTCATCACGACTCATCGCTTCTAATTGTTCTTTTACTAGAGTTCCTTTTGGTGCATAAATATCTTCTGCTTCTTGGATTAAACCATCTAATGTCCATTCTTCTGGATAAAGTTTTTCATTAGCATATCTATCCATCTGACTGTCAATTATACGTTTAACCATTTCAATGATATTTTCATAGAGATTTTCACCAAGTAAAATCTTACGACGTTGGTCATAAATAACTTCACGCTGTTGATTCATGACATCATCATATTCAATGACATGTTTACGAATATCGAAGTTACGTGCTTCAACTTTTTTCTGTGCCTGTTCAATGGAACGAGTAACTAATTTATGTTCAATTGGATCATCTTCACCCATGCCAAGTTTTTCCATGATATTGGCGATATTATCAGAACCAAATAGACGCATTAAATCATCTTCTAAGGATAAGAAGAAACGTGATGCACCTGGGTCACCTTGACGACCAGCACGACCACGTAACTGATTATCAATACGACGAGATTCATGACGTTCTGTACCAATTACATAAAGACCGCCAACTTCTGCTACGCCTTCACCTAAGCTGATATCTGTACCACGACCAGCCATATTAGTGGCAATAGTTACAGCACCTTTTTGACCTGCGTCTTTAATGATTTCAGCTTCCATTTCATGATATTTAGCATTTAATACTTTATGGTCGATACCTTGTCTTTTCAATTGTGCACTTACTTCTTCAGACTGAACGATAGAAGTTGTACCTACTAAGACTGGCTGACCTTTAGCATGACATTCTTTTATTGTATTGATTACTGCTTTCATTTTAGCTTTTTTAGTTTTATAAATAACATCAGGATAATCAATACGTTTAATAGGTTTATTTGTAGGTACTACAATTACTGGTAATTTATAAATCTTTAAGAATTCATTTTCCTCTGTTTTTGCTGTACCTGTCATACCAGCTAATTTTTCATACATACGGAAATAATTCTGGAAAGTGATTGTTGCTAAAGTTTGAGATTCACGCTGAATTTTTACACCTTCTTTAGCTTCAATAGCTTGATGTAAACCTTCAGAATAACGTCTACCAAACATCAAACGACCTGTAAATTCATCGACAATGACAATTTCACCATCACGAACAACATAATCGCGGTCGCGTTTCATCATTGCTTTAGCGCGAAGTGCTTGTGTAAAGCAATGAGACATTTCTATATTAGCACTATCATATAAGTTTTTAATATTTAATGCTTTTTCTACTTTTGCTACAGCAGAATCATTAGGAGAAACTGTTTTTTCTTTTTCATTTAAAACATAATCTTCTCCTTCTTTTAAATTTGCTACAGCTTTTGCCATGATAGCATACATATCAGTAGATTTTGCACCAGGACCAGAAATAATAAGTGGTGTTCTAGCTTCATCAATTAAAATACTATCTACTTCATCGATGATAGCATAATTTAATTCACGTTGTACCATCTGTTCTTTAGATACAACCATATTATCTCTTAAATAGTCAAAACCAAATTCATTATTTGTACCGAAAGTAATATCACAATTATAAGCAAATTTACGAGAAGGGAAATCCATATCATGAGTGATTAAACCAACTGTTAATCCTAAAGAACGATATAATCTACCCATCCATTCGCTATCACGTTTTGCCAAGTAATCATTAACTGTAATCATATGCACGCCTTTACCAGTTAATGCATTTAAATATACAGCTAATGTAGCTACTAATGTTTTACCTTCACCTGTACGCATTTCAGCGATTTTACCTTCATGTAGGCAAATACCACCAATCATCTGTACATCAAAATGACGCATACCAAGCACACGTCTAGAAGCTTCACGAACAGTTGCGAAAGCTTCTGGCAAAATACTATCTAAAGATTCACCATTTGCTATACGGTCTTTAAAATCACTTGTTTTTCCATATAATGAGCCATCGCTCAGCTGTTTCATTTGCGGTTCTAAAGCGTTTATTTTTTCTACAATACCGCACATACGGCGAATTTCACTTTCATTATTATCGCCTAAAAATCTTTTAATAAAGCCGAACAAAAATCTCAACCCCTAACAAAATCATATTTTAATGTAGTATAACTAAAACATCTAAATCTATTTATCCTAAAAAATCTAAGATAATTTACTATCTACAAACTAAAATATTATAGATGTAAAAATTATATACAAATAAAACTACATCAAATTTTATCAAACAATGCTTAATAAGTCAAAGATAGTCATTATTTTATTTACTTATTTATAAAAAAAAATCGAGCTAATTAACTTAGCCCGATTTTATCTCAATGTATTATTGTCTACCTAAAATATATTATACACCAGACTCAATTAAACCATATTTACCATCTTTACGTTTGTAAACAACGTTAACATCTTCAGTTTTATCATCACGATATACGAAGAAATCATGGTTTAATAAATTCATCTGCATAATAGCTTCTTGAACATCCATAGGTTTTACTACAAAACGTTTTGTTTTAATAACAACTGCTTCATCTTCTTCAACAGGTTTTGCAGGTGGAGTCATCATTTCAGTTCTGATACTACCTTCACGGAAACGTTTTTCCAATTTAGTTTTATATTTACGAATCTGACGTTCAATTTTTTCGATAACTAAATCAATAGATGTATACATATCCATTGTTGCTTCCTGTCCGCGTAATAAAATTCCCTGAACAGGTACAGTAACTTCTACAATATGACGGTCTTTTGATACTGTAAGAAGGACGGTAATTTCTCCAACATTATCGAAGTATTTTGTTACTTTTCCTACTTTCTTTTCTACATAATCGCGAAGTGCTGGAGTGATTTCAATGTTTTTGCCTCTAATAGTGAATGTTGCCATATGCATTCATCCCCTTTTCTGTATCTTTGATTATATATATTCTACAACTACTATTTCTATTCCTTCTATTTTTTATAAAAATTTTAAAAAATTTTTACAAATTTTATGCATTATTGATTTATACTAATTAATTATCTATATATCTCAATATTTTCGCCTAATAATTTAATAATCTTCCATTATCATTCCAATCTCCATACATAATGCCTTTCTTTGTATTTTCAATTAATTTTTCTAATCTTTTTTGAAATAATTGAGGATTTTTCTTTTTTATTTAAATAGTATCTATGCGTACACGTTGATATAATGATGGAAACTTATGGAAATTTTCCCAAACTATCTCATTTTTTTTCAATGCTTCTAATATATCTATATCTATATTAAATCCCTTTTCCGACATATCTGGTAATACTTTTTTACCTGCTTGTGTCATTTTTCCTAACTTTTCCATTCTTCGACAACGTTCTTTATTCAATTCCGACCAGATAGAGCCTTTTTTTCGTGGAGATAATCTTTGTATTGTTATGCCATTATCAAGTTTTTTTACCGTACTATCTATCCAACCAAAGCACAAAGCTTCCTCCACAGCATCTATATACCAAAATGTATCATCATTTTGTGGCTTACCTCGTTTTACTATCACCCAACATTCTTTTTGTGTTTCATAATTATTTTCTAGCCATAGTCTTAATTCTTCTCTATTTTTAGCTTTTAATATATTTATAGGTTTTACTTCTTTCATCTTATAAATACTCCATTTTGATTATTTTTGATAAATTTTATTATACATCACTAGATAATAATTTATACCTAATTTTATTCTGTTCAAATTAACTAAAAAGCTTTATAATATGCTATAGAATAGGAGAGATAAAAATATGTTAGATACTGATTTATGTTGGTGTGGCAGTAATAAAGTATATAAAGACTGCCATAAACAATTTGACGAACACTTAAATTCCATTAAATTAAAGGCATTCAAAGGTCAAAAAAGACCACCTCGCAATATTATAAAAAATGAAAAAGATATTGAAGGTATTCGCAAAAGTGGCATTATAAATAATGGTGCTCTTGATTTAATAGCTTCTAAAATTTGTGCTGGCATGGATACAGAAACTATCAATTTATTAGCACATAATTATATCGTTGAACATGGCGGTATTCCTGCTTGCTTAAATTATGAAGGCTATCCAAAAAGTATCTGCGTATCTATTAATAATGTAGTTTGTCATGGTATTCCTAGTCGTGATATCGTTTTAAAAGATGGTGATATTGTAAATGTAGATGTAACTACTATTCTTGATGGATATTATGCTGATGCTTCTCGTATGTTTATGATAGGTAATGTTTCTGATAAAGCAAGAAAGTTAGTAGAAGTTACTAAAGAATGTATGGAAATCGGTATTAAAGCTATTAAACCATGGGGCTTTGTTGGTGATATCGGAGCTGTTGTTGAACATCATGCACATAAACACGGTTATTCTGTAGTTGAAGATTTAGGTGGTCATGGTGTTGGTAAAAAGTTCCATGAAGAACCATTCGTAGCTCATTTTGGTAAAAAAAATACAGGTATGCTTCTCGTTCCTGGTATGGTTTTAACTGTTGAACCAATGATTAATATGGGTGCTCGTCATGTAGTCTTAGACCCAGTAGATGAATGGACAATCTATACAAAAGATGGCTCTTTATCTGCACAATGGGAAAAAACTGTATTAATCACTGAAACTGGTACAGAAATACTTGCTGATTAATACTCAAATTATTAAACTAAAAATGCTTCCTGCTACAAATACAGGAAGCATTTTGTAATATTGCTTAAATTTTATTAAAGGGGTTTTGTAATGACTAATAAACCAATTATTAGTATGGAAAAAGTATTTAAAAAATATGAAAATAATGCTCTAGCTCTAAATGATATAAATGTAGAAATTCATAAAGGGGAATTTGTTTTTATCGTAGGTCCAAGTGGAGCTGGTAAATCCACCTTTATGCGCATGCTTTTACATGAAACCTTGCCTACATCTGGAACAGTTATCATCAATGGATATAATATCACTAAAATGAAACGACAAGATATTCCTTATTTACGTCGTAGTCTAGGTATTGTTTTCCAAGATTATCGCCTTTTACCAGATAAAACGGTTTATGAAAATATTGCCTTTGCTATGCGAGTTATCGAAGCGCCTCGCCGTCTAATACAACATAGTGTAAATAGTGTTTTAGATGTCGTAGGTTTAAAAGATAAATATAATTGTTTTCCTCATCAACTATCCGGTGGTGAACAGCAACGTGTAGCTATAGCTAGAGCTATCGTCAATCAACCGGCTATCGTCATTGCTGACGAGCCGACAGGAAATCTTGACCCAGAAACTACATGGGGCATCATGGAAATATTTTATCGCATTAATAAAGCTGGTACTACAATCGTCATGGCTACTCATAATAAAGAAATTGTAGATACTATGCAACGACGTGTATTAACTATTGAAAACGGTCAAATTATTCGCGATGTTGCTCAAGGAGGTTATAGTGATGAAGCTTAGTACAAGTGAATATTTTATCAAAGAAGTCTATACCTCTTTTAAACGCAACATTTGGATGACTTTAGCTTCCATTTTTACCGTAGTTCTTTCTTTATTTATCTTAGGTTTTTTCTCTATCGTCATTTTAAATTTAAATAAAATGGCAGACACTTTAGAATCACAAGTACAAATAAGCGTATATTTGAAAGATGATTTATCCCAAGAAGAAATCGATGAAACTAAAGAAACTTTGAGTAAAATAGAAGGATTACAAGATATTAAATTCACTACTCGTAAAGAAGCTATGAAAAATTTCAAAGAACGTCTAGGCGACCAACAATTTTTATTAGATGCTTTAGACGATACGAATCCTCTACCTGATTCTTTTTCTTTGACTGTTACTTCTCCTCAGCAAGTAAAAACTATAGCTGATACAGCAGCTGCTCTCGATAGCGTAGAATCTGCTTCCTATAGTCAGGATATTATCAATCATTTATTCAATCTGACTCACTTAATTCGCTTAATTGGTGTAGCTTTAATAATCCTATTGACTGGTGCTGCTATTTTTATCATTTCAAATACAATACGCCTCACTGTATTTGCTCGCAGAAAAGAAATAGCCATCATGAAATATGTTGGTGCAACTGATTGGTTTATTCGCTGGCCTTTCCTTCTTGAAGGCATTTGTCTTGGCTTTATCGGTGGGGGTTTAGCTACTATTTTTCTTTATATAGTCTACAATCAAGTTACTCAAGAAATCTATGAAGCTATGGCATTTTTCCCACTTATTCCGCAACACCCATTCATTGATTATATCAGCCTTGCTATCTTAGTTGCAGGAATTATCATTGGTGCTTTGGGCAGTACCATTTCTTTAAAAAGATTTCTAAAAGTTTAAGGAGCATATTTTAATGAAAAAATTTCTTATTTTATCTTTATTATTATGCTTTTTTATGACAAATACACCTCTTGTTTTTGCCGAAAGCCTTTCTGAAAAACAAGAACGCATTGAACAACAAGCCCAAGAAGAAAAAAATAAAATCCAAGAAGCCACTGATAAATTAAACGAGGTTTCTGAAAAAATGCGTATCTTGCAAGCAGAACTAGATGAAGCAAATACAGCTTATAATGAAATAAAAGCCAAATTAGACAATGCTAATGAACAGATTGCCCAAAAGGAAAAACAATTAGCAGATACTGAACAATCATTGAAAAAGAACCAGAAATATTTACAAAAACGTGTACGTGATATCTATATACATGGACAAATTTCTTATCTAGATATTTTATTTGGTGCAAAGGATTTTTCAGATTTTTTGACTAGAATGGATTTAATCAAAAGAATTTTGCGCTATGACTATGATTTAATCACTAAAATTCATCAAGAACGCAATAGCATTATACAAACTAAAGCAGAATTAGAAAAAGAAAAAACTGCTACAGAAAAATTATATGATGAAGCTAAAACTAAAAAATTTGCTCTTGATGATAAAAAATCCGCTCTTGATAAAATGATAGATAGAATAAAATATGACAAAGAAACATCAGAAAAAGCATATAAAGAACTCATGAATGCATCTGAACAAATTGCTTTAATGATACAAAGACGAGGCTCTTCGGCATATGTCGGCACAGGGCAAATGATTTGGCCTTTAGGTGGCCCTATAACTTCTGAATATGGCTGGCGAACTCACCCTATTTATGGCAATGCTCGCTATCATAGCGGTATTGATATTGGTGGTGATTATGGCATGAATATCTATGCTGCTGACTCTGGTACTGTAACATATTCAGGCTGGATTAGCGGTTATGGCAATACTGTCATTATCGACCATGGAAATGGTGTTTCTACACTTTATGGTCATAATCAATCACTCACTGTAAGTGTCGGTCAAAATATCTCTCAAGGCGATGTCATAGCTCATTGTGGCTCTACAGGAAATTCCACAGGCCCTCATTGTCATTTTGAAGTTCGTGTCAATGGTGAACCTACTAATCCATATGACTATTTATAAATACTAAGTGGTGATATTTTATGAATAAAATTTTAAAAACTATAATTGCAGTATTACTCATAGCAATTATCTCCTCAATTTCTACCTTAGGTTTAATTTATTATGCTCTCGGTTTTAATGAGCAAGGATTTAGTAATCTAATGCGTTTTATTACAGCTTATCGCTTCATTGAAACAAAATATGTCAACGATACTGATGATGTAAAACTAATTGATGGTGCGATTGATGGCATGGTAAAATCCTTAAATGACCCTCATTCCAATTACCTATCACCTAAAATGTATAAAACCTTAATGGAACAAACAGAAGGCTCTTTTGCTGGTATCGGTGTTGTCATGGGTATGGATAATGAACAAAAAATTCATATAGTCGGCATCATGGAAAATTCTCCAGGGCAAAAAGCAGGTCTTCAAGAAGGTGATGAAATTTTAGCCGTTGATGGGGTACCAGTAACTCAAATGGCATTTGATGAAGTAGCTGCCCATGTTCGTGGACAAGCTGGTACCGATGTAGTTTTAACCATTATGCGCGATAATGCAAATCAAGATATAACAATTACACGCGACAATATAAAATTAAAAACTGTCGGTCATAAAATGTTAGATAACAATATCGGCTATATTCAAATAGTATCTTTCTCTGAAGACACTGCCAATGAATTTAACGAAGCTTACAATGATTTAAAAAATCAAGGTATGAAGGCACTTGTATTAGATTTGCGCAACAATCCTGGTGGACTTTTAACAACTTGTGTTGAAATTGCTAAAAAACTTGTACCTAAAGGAGAAATTGTTTCTATCGTTGATAAACAAGGAAATAAAGAAACATATTCTTCATCTTTAGAAGCTCCTGAATATCCTCTTGCTGTATTGATCAATAAAAACAGTGCTAGTGCATCTGAAATACTCTCTGGCGCTATTCAAGATACGAAAGCAGGTACAATAATCGGTAATACTTCTTATGGTAAAGGCTCTGTGCAAACAATCTTACCTATGTTTGAAGATGATGCTGTAAAATTAACTATTGCTAAGTACTATACACCAAGCGGACGTTCTATAGATGGCACAGGTATCACACCTGATATTGAAATAAATTTAGATGAAAATGCTACTTCAGATACACAATTAAATAAAGCATTGGAAATTTTAAAAGCTCAATTAAATAATAATTAAATATTTTATTTAGGCTATCACTAAAAAATAAATAATATTAGTGATAGTCTTTTATTTTTTTTCTAAAATTATAAAAGGATTTTAAAAATTTTCAGAGAATATATTAAATATAGATTTTTAAGATTTTACACCCAGGAGGGATTTTAATATGACAGAATTTAATAGTACACAATTAAGAAACTTAGCATTAGTAGGACATGGCAAATCTGGTAAAACATCAATAGCAGAAAACTGCCTTTTCAAATGTGGTGCTACTAATCGTGTAGGCAAAACAGATGATGGCACTTCCATACTTGATTATGAACCAGAAGAAGTAAAACGCAAAATGACTATTGATTCTAGTCTAGCTTCTTGTGAATGGCAAGGTTACAAAATTAATTTCATAGATACTCCAGGGTATCCTGATTTTACAGGAGAAGTAAAATCTGCTCTTACTGCTTGTGAATCAGCAATCGTAGTAGTTTCTGCTACATCTGGTATCGAAGTTGAAACAGATAGAGCATGGAAATATGCTGAAGAATTATCTCTACCACGTGCTATTTTCATCAATAAAATGGACCGTGAACATGCTGATTTTTATAAAGTAGTAGAAGAATTGCGTGCTCATTTTGGTAAAGGAATTGTTCCTATTCAAATTCCTATTGGTAGCGAAGCTAGTTTCCAAGGCGTAGCCGACCTTATCACTATGAATACAAAAGTCTTAATCAAAAATAAAGATTTAATTTATGAAATTCCTGAATATATGAAAGATGAAGTAGATACTGCTCGTCATATGCTCATGGAAACTTGCGCTGAATTCAATGATGAATTATTAGAAAAATATCTTGAAGGCGAAGAAATCACTGAAACAGAAGTAGCAGCTGCTCTCATTGAAGGTATCGTAAACGCTAAAATTTTCCCTGTACTTTGCGGTAGTGCTACTAAAGGTATTGGCTTTAGACAATTAATGAACAGTATCATTGAATATATGCCAACACCTTATTTCCGTGCTTCTATGGGTATTAATCCAAAAAATAATGAACTCATTGAACGCCGTACAGAAGATGCTTTCTCCGGATATGTATTTAAAACAGTTGTTGACCAATTCATCGGTAGAGTTAGTTACTTAAAAATCTTATCTGGCACTTTAATCGAAAACAGTTCTGTATATAATAGCGTTAGCGAAAAAACTGAACGTATTAGCAGTCTTTATAGTGCTTGTGGTAAAAACCAACAAGCTCAAAAAATTGCTCATGCTGGTGATATCGTAATCATCACCAAACTTCAAGCAACAAAAACAGGTGATACTTTATGTAATGAAGAAGAACCTATCAAATATGAACCTGTTACTCATCCAGCTTCTATGTTTACTATGGCAATCAAAGCAGATAAAAAAGCTGACGAAGATAAAATCGGCAATGCATTAACTCGTCTAGTAGATGAAGACCCTACTTTAACAATCTATAAAAATACAGAAACTGGCGATTTAACTATCAGTGGTGTAGGTGAATTACATCTTGATGTAGCTATTGAAAAACTCTTAAATAAATTTGGCGTTACAGCTAAACTTTATCAGCCTGCTATCGCTTATCGTGAAACTATCCGTGGCACTAGCAAAGTTGAAGGAAAACATAAAAAACAAAGTGGTGGACATGGTCAATATGGCGATGTTTGGTTAGAATTTAGCCCTGGTGAATTAGGCAGTGGCGTTACTTTCACTGAAACTATTGTAGGTGGTGCTGTTCCTCGTCAATATATTCCTGCTGTAGAAAAAGGTGTTCGTGAAACACTTCAAACAGGTATTTTAGCTGGTTATCCAATGGTTGATATCAAAGTTAATCTCTTTGATGGTTCTTACCACACTGTTGACTCTTCAGAAATGGCTTTCAAAACAGCAGCAGCTCTTGCTATAAAAAAAGGTATTCCTGAAGCAAAACCTGTACTCTTAGAACCATATTATACTTTAAAAATCACAATTCCAGAATATTATATGGGTGATGTAATCAGTGGTATCAATACAAAACGTGGTCGCATCATCAATACTGAAAGCCCATCTCACGATGTCAGCATCATTGAAGCTCAAGTTCCTTTAGCTGAATTATATAAATATGCTACTGATTTACGTTCAGCAACTCAAGGTCGTGGCAGTTATACTATGGAATTTTCACATTATGAAGAAGTTCCTGCTAAAATTAGTGAACAAATAATTGCTGAAAATAATAAATAAAATCTCAAAATAATAAATGAAATGTGAGATAGCCTACATTTTTTGTAGGTCTATCTTGCATTTTTCAGAAAATATATAAAAAAATTAAATTTAAAAATTATACTTGACAATCAACCACAAAAGCTGCATAATATATTACATAAGATACAACTGTGGTATAGGGATTGGGCTTTTTCCCTTTTTTATTTTGCTATTTAAAGAAAACGTTTACCAAAATGGAGGTATAAAAATGTCTAATATTATCGAATTCTTAAAATCTCAAGAAGCTAAAGAAAAACTTATGAGCCTTTACAATCTTGATGAACAAGCTGTAGATACTCAAGTTAAACGTTATCAAAAATTAGCTGATGCTTTTGCTGAAGTTTATCCTGTTGATAATGCATCTTTCTTCAGTTCTTCTGGTCGTATTGAAATCATTGGTAACCATACAGACCATCAACTTGGTCGTATCGTAGCTGCAAGTATCGACATGGATACAATCGCAATTGTTACTCCTAATGCTGACGGCAAAATTCATGTAAAAAGCTTAGAATATGATGCATTCACTATTGATGTTAATGATTTAGCTGTTAAAGAAGATGACTCTCGTACTGTTAAATTAATCAAAGGTATTCTCGAACGTTTCGTTCAAAATGGCAGAAAAATTGGTGGCTTCACTACATTCATGACAACTACAGTATTAAGTGCTGCTGGTGTTAGCTCCTCTGCTTCTTTTGAAATGCTCATCTGCGCAATTTTAAATGACCTCTACAACAATAACGAAATCTCTACTTTAGAATGTGCTAAAGCTGGTCAATGGGCTGAAAATAATAAATGGGATAAAAAATCCGGACTTTTAGACCAATTAGCATGTGCTACTGGTGGTATGATTACTATTGACTTTGCTAACTATGAAAACCCTGAAGTTGTAAAATTAGATAGTAAAGTTATTCAAGATAAATATGACTTTTTCATCACTCCTACAGGCGAAGATCACTCCGCTCTTGATGGCGAATACACTGCTATCACTGTAGAAATGAAAGCTATCTCCCAATTCTTTGGTAAAGAATACTTAAAAGATGTTAGCATGGACGATATCATGGCAAATCTTCCAGCTCTTCGTGAAAAAGCTGGCGACCGTGCAGTTCTTCGTGCTATCCACTTCATTACAGAAACAGAACGTGTTCGCAAATTAGCTGCAGAAGTTAAAGAACATGATTACACTAACTTTGAAAAAGCTGTTACTGATTCTGGTCTTTCTTCTTGGAGATTTTTACAGAACTGTGCAACACCAGACCCTAAACATCAAGGTATTGCACTCTTCCTCGCTATGAATGAAATCTACTTCCAGAATCATAAAGGTGTATGCCGTGTTCATGGTGGCGGTTTTGCTGGTTCTATCCTTTCTGTTATTCCAAAAGAAGAATCTCCTGCATTTAGAGCATTCCTCAAAGATGTTCTTAAAAATGAATATTATGAAATTCATATGCGTGATGCAGGTAGCGTTAAAGTTTTCTAATTTAGCTCTCTCTAATTCTCTTAATATACAATCTCCAAATAGCAGGCAACATATTTTTGTGTTGCCTGCTATTTATTTTATGATTATATTGATATTTAATAGGCAAATCACAGCTTTTTTGATAAAATAAAATACAACTATTTCCTCAAATATATTTCTTATATTTAATAACTAAAAAAGGAGGGATAATTTATGCAAACAGAAAAAACTCCTATAAATTCCAAAGATAAAGATGAGTTAAAAGCTGCACTAGAAGCAATTTTATTTATATCGGGTGAAGCAGTATCTCATTTTCGCTTAGCAAATACTTTAAATATTACAAGCGACGAATTAGATGAACTCATCATGTCCTTACAAGAAGATTTACAAGCTAAACATCGTGGATTAGCATTAGTCAAAATTGCTGGTGGCTATCGATTATGTACAAAAATAAAAATAGCTCCTTACCTTGAAAAATTCACTCAAGTCGTTGATAAAAAGCTCTCTCAACCTATAATGGAAACACTATCTATCATTGCTTTTAAACAACCTGTTACTAAACAAGAAATCGAAGAAATTCGCGGTGTAAATACAGATAAAATCTTACGTCGTTTACTTGAAAGAGATTTAATTCAAGAAGTTGGCCGTAAAAAGGTCATCGGCAGACCTATATTATATGGTACTACTTCTACATTTTTACAATGTTTCGGTTTAAATGATATAAAAGATTTGCCAGAATTGCCAAATATGAGTTATGAAGAACGAGAAAAACTCTATCAAGAAGCAAATTTATTTTCTAATGAAGATTTAAAAACTGATTAAAACAATTAAGGTATTTTATCATGGGACAAAAATTATTCACCAGTGGCGAATTTGCTAAATTTTGCAATACAACAAAAGATACATTATTTCACTATGATGATATTAATTTATTAAAACCTGCCAAAATAGCCCCTAATGGCTATAGATATTATTCAGCTAATCAAGCATTTTTATTTGATATGATTTCCTTATTAAAAGAAGTAGGTCTTAGCTTAGAAGAAATCAAAATATATATGGATAATCGCGATGCTAAAACTTTTTTATCCATGTTAAAAGAAAAAGATAAAAAAATCCATCAAGAAATAGAACGGTTAAAAAGATTGCGTAGTTTATTAAAAAATACAATGAATATCACACTTGATTCTTTCAATGTAGAAATTGATAAAATTACATTCACTCATAAAGAAGAAGAATATTTTATTGTAACTGAAGGGCCTAAAACCCCTGATGATAAAGCTGTTTTTTCAGCTATTTCTCAACATGTAAATTATTGTAATAAGCATAATTTTTACTATACTTTTTCCTTAGGTGAAATCATTTCTGCTGAACATATTCAAGACAAAACTTTCCAAACTACGTATTTTTGCACGAAAATAAATCGCAAAGTAAACAATAAACAATTATTGATAAAACCTGCTGGATTATATGCCATAAAATATATTCGTGGTTCTTATGATGATTTAATCAAAGCCTATGCTCAATTCGTAGAAGAACTACATAATATGAATTACAATGTCATAGGTGCTTTATATGAAGAAGATATGCTCAATTATCTTTCTGAAACGGATTTCAACTATTATTTAATGAGAATAGAAGCTCGTATCCTTTAACAAAAAAGCTATTAATAGATATTACTATTAATAGCTTTTACTTTCTTTTAACTATTTTCTGCCCTGTAGATAAGATGATACTTATTTTCTTTAAGCTCTACAATTTGTTCGACTTCATCTTGATGAATTTGCTGTTCATCAATCAATTCACCTTCACATAAGACACAAGTTCCACAACTACTGCTCAAATCTCGTGGCACAGGCATAATTTTAGCTTTTATATTCATTTGTTCGCATAATTTTTTAAAGCGAATAGCACCAAAATGTGCATAAAAAGTTACTATATATTTCATTGTATTTTATATTTAACTTTTACTTTGTAAAAGTCAAAGTATATTCTCCATTTTGTTCAGTAATATTGACATTATATCCTTGCTTTTTACCATAATTGCTCACGTTTTCTTTAGCTGTAGGGCTATCTACTATCATTTGATATTTATTTTCTTTACTCATCATTGCTTTGCTAAGCATAATCACAGGTTCTGGACAAGAAAGTCCTCTTGCATCTAAAATTTCCATAAGTCTAAGCTCCCTCATTATTTTGATTTAATACTAAATGTGTTAAAATATGCTATGAATATCGTTACAACTAGACCGATAACTACTGCAATTTGACCATTTACTGTTGGACCATTGCCACTAGAAGCCAAACCAAAATTATGGGCAAAAGCAGCTCCGATAATTAACCCTAGAACAGTGATAGCACTATCAGAATTACCTTCACCTGCTAAGACTAATTGACGCAATGGACAACCGCCAAGTAATACACAGCCAAAACCAGCTAATAACATACCTAAGAAATTCCAAATTCCATCTGTATGAGCTATTGGTTGTTTATCAAAACCTAAATTAAAATATGATACATCTGTGATATTTGTAAGTATTAAATTGCAAATAAACGCACTCATTAAAATAGCAACAAAACCTAATAATAATCTTGATTGACCAAATAAAATTATATCTCTTATGCCACCAACCATACATAAACGCGTACGTTGAGCCAACATACCTACAATAATACCTGCAACTAAACTAATAGCTAATGCTGCATGTTTGCCACCTGGAGCTGAAGCACTTTCCGTAAAATGAATAAATACTGGTGCTATAAGTAAAAATACTAATAAAACCACAGCGATAATTGGTAAAATACTACCTTCTAATTTAGGCAATTTATATGTTCTTTTTAAACTATATCCTTTATTTAAGAAATATACTCCTGCCATAATACCAGCGATAAATCCTACTAAACCAAAAATAGCATTTAAATCTCCACCTGCTAAACGCAATATCATTCTAAAAGGACAACCTAAGAACATTAAACAGCCAATCATCACAAAAAAGGCCAATATAAAACGTGTTAATGGAGAACTGCCACCTTTAGCATTAAATTCATTTTTAGCCACAGCAATTATAAAACTACCTAAAATCAAACCGATAATCTCTGGTCGAATGTATTGAACTGTTGCTGTGGAATGTAAACCTAAACCACCTGCTGTATCACGTAAAAAACAAGCAATACAAAAGCCCATATTCATAGGATTACCAAAATAAACTAAACAAGATGCTATTATACCTATAATTCCCCCTGAAAGTATAATCATCATACTTTCATTCTTTTGCATAATATATGCCTCCCTTTCTATGTATATGCACAATGCGTTTATCATAGCATCTAAACTTAAGCTATGTCTAATTTAATTTATTAATATTTTTCATCTATTTATCAAAAATCATAATAAATGAGGTTTTTATCATGCACAAAATTTATCTAGATAATGCTAGTACATCATTTCCGAAACCACCTTCAGTAGCTAAAGAAGTCTATAATTTTCTTGCTCATAATGCAGTGAATATCAATAGAGGTTCTTATAATAATGCTTATTCTGTTGAAGAAATAGTTTTTGAAACAAGAGAATTATTAAAAGATCTATTTCATGCTACAGATAGTAAAAATGTAGTCTTCACCAAAAATATAACAGAAAGTTTAAATATATTATTAAAAGGCTTTTTAAAACCAAATGATCATGTAATAATTTCTTCTATGGAACATAATGCTATTATGCGACCTTTGACTCAATTAACTAAACAAAATATCAGTTATACTCAAGTCCCTTGCCATATAGATGGAACATTTCCTTTGGCAAAATTATCTGATTGTCTACAAGAAAACACTAAGCTCATCATTGTAACTCATGCTAGTAATGTATGTGGAACCATCTTACCTATTGAGCAAATTGGTGAATTTTGCATCAAACACAATTTAAAATTCATGGTAGATTGTGCTCAAACTGCTGGTATTTTGCCAATAGATATGCAAAAAATGCATATTGATGCTCTAGCTTTCACAGGTCATAAAGGTTTATTAGGTCCACAAGGAATAGGTGGCTTTATTCTATCTGAAGATATGATTAAACAAATTGAACCTTTAGTCAGCGGTGGCACAGGTAGTGTCAGTCATACAGAAGAAATACCCCAATTTATGCCCGATAGATTTGAAGCTGGTACTTTAAATCTTCCTGGTATTATTGGACTACATGCGAGCTTACAATGGTTAAAAAAAATTACTATCGCCAAAATCCATGAACATGAAAATATGTTGACAAACTATTTTTTGCAACAGATACAACAATTAGACCCTGATGAAAAATATATTCGTCTTATTGGCAAAAAAGATACTCTTATGCGTACAGGTGTAGTTTCTATTCAAGTTTTAAATCATGAATTATCACAAATTGCTTATGATTTAGATGATAAATTTCAAATTATGACTAGAGTCGGTCTTCACTGCGCACCACAAGCACATAAAACTTTAGGTACTTTTCCTACAGGCACAATCCGTTTTTCCTTTGGTTATTTCAATACATTAAAAGAGATAGATTTAACTATAGAAGCCTTAACTAAACTCATTTTAAATAAAGATATACAAAATATATAGGATATTAATTATGGAATTTAGACAATTAGAATCTTTTTGTGCTGTTGTTCGCTATCAAAGTTTTACTAAAGCTGCGGAAAAATTATATATTTCTCAACCTACAATCAGCACTCATATTCGTATGCTTGAACAAGAATTTAATTCACGTTTAATCATTCGCACTACTAAAAATATTGAAATCACACCACATGGGAAAGAATTATTTGCATGTGCTCAAAAAATCTTCACATTAAAAAATGATTTAATTCAAAAATGGTCTGAAGAAAATAAAAAAATCATTCGTATCGGTGCTTCTACCATTCCTGCCGATTATATATTACCTGAAGTATTACCGTTATTTTGTCAAAAATATCCCGATATCCAATTGCATATTCATCAAAATGACAGTGGTAATATCTTACAATCTATTTTGAATGGCAAATTCACCATTGGCATGGTAGGCATGAAATCTTTTGAAAAAGAGCTTGATTTTGTTCCTTTTTTTCATGATGAAATCGTGATGATTACTCCTAAACAAGAAAATTTTTTACATTTTTCCCAAAAAGCATTTAATCAAGATGATTTAATCTCTTTATTGAAAAAAGAAACTATTATTTTGCGTGAACAAGGTAGTGGCAGTAAAAAACGTTTAGAAAGTTACTTTGAGCAAATCAATCTATCCGAAAAATCCTTAAATATCATAGCTAGATTAAATGACCAAGAGTCCATCAAAAAATTAGTAGCTAGTGGACTTGGCATCTCGTTTATTTCTGCTAAAGCAATCACTGATGCAGATAATTTGCTCACTATAAAATTACCTGAAAATAACTTAACTCGCAGTTTATATTTTGCTTATCATAAAGACTATATCTTAAAAGAACATATTTTATCTTTTATAAAATTTGTACAAAATTTCTATGCAAAAAAATAAAATAAACGCTATAATACTATACAAGATTAAATATAGAGAGGGTTAGTATATTGAAAATAAAAATATTGACAAATATGGCAATGCTTGTAGCTTTGTCTTTGATTTTAGTAATGTTGATTAATTTCCCGATTTTGCCTGCCGTTCCATTTATGAAATATGACCCTGCTGATATTCCTATTCTCATTGGCAGTTTTCTCTTTGGTCCTATGGGTGGTGTAATCCTGACAGCAATTGTTTCTATTTTACAAGGTTTATTCATCAGTGGTGATGGTGGTCCAATCGGTATCGTCATGCATTTTTTAGCTACAGGTACTTTTGCTTTTATTGCCGGATTTATTTATCAACGTACAAAAACAAAACGTTCTGCTGTTGTCGGTTTAATCTGCGGAGCTTTAAGTATGACTTGTGTTATGGTCATCTGTAATTTATTATTAACACCTATTTTCTTAGGCGCACCTATGGAAAAAGTTATTGAACTACTTTTACCTGCCATCATACCTTTTAATTTGATTAAAGCAAGTATAAATGCTTTGATAACTTATTTCATTTATAAACCTATATCAAATTTTGTACATCGCAATATTTAAAAGGAGCTTTAAATTTGACTGTAATTACTACTATTCGCAAAGTAACAATTGATTTAGAAAATAAAGCTAAACAAATTGCTAAAGATTTATCCATTCCCTATGTTACAAGAAATAATCTTGGCATTGATAAAATAAAACAACTAGAAAATGCAGATACTGTAATCGTTGTAAAAAAAGATAAATTAGTCTTAGATTTACCTACAGGCGAGATGTTCTTTCACCCTAATATGGCTCAAGTTCGCATGAAACGTTTACGCTGTGGTGATATTGATAATATGCTTGAAGCTATGGGAGGACGAGAATTTTTACAAAATAAAACTGTTTTAGATTGCACTTTAGGTTTTGCCTCTGATGCAATTATCAGCTCATATGGTGTAGGCCCTAAAGGTAAAGTCATCGGTCTTGAAGTCAATCCTTTAATCGCTCTAATCGTCAAAGATGGACTAAAGACTTATCTACCTACTAACTATGATTTAAAATCTGCTATGGATAATATCACTGTTATCAATCAAGATTATTTAAGTTTTCTTAAAGAACAAGAAGATAATAGTTTTGATATCATCTATTTTGATCCTATGTTTCGCCATGCACTCACAGACAGTAAAAGTCTAAATCCACTTCGCCAATTAGCGGATATGAGAGCTGTTAGCCACGAAGCATTAAATGAAGCTAAACGCGTTGCTAAATATCGCATAGTCTTCAAAGAAAATAGTCGTAGTCTTGAATTTTCTCGCCTTGGTTTTACTAAAATCTGTGGTGGTAAATACGCTCCTATTCACTATGGAGTTATTGATTTAAACTAAAAATATAAAAGACCTAAGCTTATATGGATTTTCCCATATATCTTAGGTCTTTTTTCTATTCTTTAAACAGTTCTAATTGTTTTATCTCTTTAAAATGATATTGACGATATTTTCGTTCTGATAAAGCCCTGCTCAATCTTTTACTATCATAAATTCTAATATATTTCTGAGCAAAAATATTCGGCAATGCCACACCTACAGCTATTGCTAGAATTATCAAAGTAGCATTTACACCACTTTGAAACGCTTGTAAAAAATTACTCACATCTAAAGTATCAATATCAATTATATTAAATAACAAACGATACATCAAAATACCTGGCATCAACGGAATAACTGATGGTATCGTAAGCACATGACTAGGCACATGAAACCAATGCACAGCCCTCAAAGCAATAATACTTACTACCATTGCTCCTAGCAATGTTCCAATCGGCAAACCAACACCTAAAAAATCCATAGACAAAGTACGTACACAGACAGAAATCACTCCACCTAGACCGACTACCCATAATAAACGTGGCGGAACATTAAACATGGTAGAAAAACCAGCAGCTGCTATAAAAGCTGATATTACATAAACAATATATGCTTGATGATTTACTGTCGATAAATGCGTAAAATCTTCTACACTAAATAATTTTATGGCAAAAATTATACCAAAAGTCATACTACCAACCATCAGCAGAGTATTCATCGCTCTTGTTATGCCAGCTGTAATATAACAATCAAGCATATCTTCTAAAGCATTGACCATGGGCACACCTGGAACGATAAAAATAGCACATGCCAACATAGTGTACCATGAAGTATCTGTAAACGGCAAAAAATGCGTAAAATATGCTATTACTGTAGCTGTAAATGAAGATAATACAATCGCCATATAAGGATTTATACCAATTTTTAAACATTGACTGCGCACAAAAAAGCCAATAAATGCTGCTAGTGCAGTATATAATGATGCCATGATATCACAGCCAAACATTTTACCTACACCGCCACAAGCCAGTGCCGCCCCAAGATTAATAATAAAAGTTGCGTATTTGCTTTTCTTGCTTTCTACTTTCTTCAATTCAGCTTCAAATTGCTCAATAGTATAATCTCTTTCGATTGCTTCCCATGTCATTTTACTAACTTCTAAAATCACATTCATATCAACATTATGCTGATAACATTTTTGCAATTTCGTCATATGATAATTGCCAACGCTCACACTGACCATCAAAGTAGTATACGTAACATGAATATGCAATTGGTCGCCAAAAATCCCTGCATAAGCGGCTGTTCGTTGCATAGTTCGCACAATCCTGCTCGTATCTGCTGAATTTTCCATCATTAAACGACCTACATGCAAAATCAAATGTACTTTTCTTGTCAGTTCTAAATAATTTTCATCTATATTATATGGTATGCTTTTAGAAATTGGTACGTTCTTCATCAGTATAAATGCCCTTCTTAATCATAAAATAAATATCCTATTCTATTATAATATTAATCTAAGATAATAGTACATACAAAATTATATTTATTTCAAATATCACTCAAATCAACATAAGACCTCAAGAAATTGCAAGGATTTTATTTAAATTCAGCGAATTATATACTAAACGATATTGTTTATTTTAAATTTAGAAAAGAGGGATTATATGCAAATCTACATTCAAGTAAAACAACTCGGCAAACGCAAAGCTAGTATTGAAGCACAAAAATTTATTATCGAAGACTCCCTTCTTACTGTACATGATTTACTTTATGACATTGTAACTAAACAAGTAGACAAATTCAATCATCGTGCTATTGGCAATATAGATGGTGAACCTACTTTATTAAATTATTTATCGTTAACTCAAATAGAAAATCAATCGCCTTCTGGAAAAATATCCTTTAATCTAGATTACCGCCAACAAAAACAAGACATTCAATCGGCTTTTGATAATGTTATTATGGCTTTTAATGATGGATTATTTCGTATATTTTTAAACGGTAACGAACTATCTTCCCTAGAAGAAAAAATCAATTTACAAGAAAATGACAAATTAACTTTTATCCGCTTAACCATGTTATCAGGAAGAATTTGGTAAACTTTTTCGTAAAATTAGAAAGGATTTTTATTATGTGTTTAGATAGATGGTTCAATAATAATAAAGAATTTAAAAATAAAATAATAGCTGAACTTGCAAAATTAAAAAATAAACTTTCTACAACGCAACAAAATATTTATGATATTTATTTAACTGAATTACAAGTAAAAACTAGATATAATTATTATTACGCTTCTTTTTCCTTAGAAGAAAGGCTCTCTAATCACCCTTTATATCTACATTGGCAAAAAATTTTACCTGAAGTATTAACAAAGCCTATATCTTCTTATTTTTCTGATGATGAAAAAATTGTATTGCAGACCATCTTAGGCAAAGACAAAGCAAATTTATTTTTCTTAGCCCTAGATAATTTAATGGATTACCCTTATCAAACTAACTGGTATAGACGCACACTACGTTCTCACCAATCACATCTATATTTAAGTCGCATGTTCGATGTATTAAATGAATTTTTAATCTATCGCAATACTCAATTAACGCCTCTAGAAAAATTAAAACTATCTTGTAAACCTATCGATGAAAATAATTTACCACTACAAGATTATATTTATTTACAAAGTTTTGGTATTTATGTTCTAGCCGCTGAAATCGACAACAACAATACACAAACAATTAAATTAATTGAAGATATCATCTTAGGTGATAATCAAGTTGCTTTTCTTTCTTATGGTTTAATCAATTCCATAGTAAAAAGTCATAATCAGCATCTGCATAAATTATTAGGTGATTTACTCTTAGCTGGACGATTGCAAGAAGGATTGCGCCAATCCATCACTGAAAATATGGATAATGGCACAGTAGAAGCTTTTTTAACCCTATTAAAAGTAATCGAAGAAAATAATTTAATTCGCTATGCATCTGTAAAAAGAGCTATAGCCACATGGACAAGTCTAATTGATATTGATAATGCTGATAAAATCACAAAAAAAGAAATCGCTTCTTTCTCTAAATTTTTAACGAACGAACAGCTTCGCCATCAATCACTCAATAGCCAAAATCCTGTGGAAATTTATTTAGCTCTATGGTCATATGCTTTTTATAATGTAGAAACAACTATACCATTTATCCTTGATTTATTTAAAAATGGTCAAAAACATCAAAAACTAGTCGCTGGTTATTTCTTAAATGTAATCAATGATAATCAAATAATTTTTAAATTGCGTTATGAATTAGTTACCCAATACAATTTAACAGAAGATAATCTCTCCTTAATAGCTATATTATTCCGTCTAAAATTAAAAGATACAGCTTATAAAAATTTCCTTGATCATAATTTCAGCTCCACACAGCTAACAGATTATTATTATAAATTAAAAGCTTTATCGCAAAATTTACCTAAAGAAAAAATTTTCTCGCCTTGCGTTTTCCCATGGCATACTGAAATTCTAAACTTAAGTGATGTTTTGATTGAAATGGCAGATATTAGTTACTATCTGGCTTCTGACGAATTATTAGATGATTTTTGCAGTGAAATTTCTCGACTTGATACTTTTTGGCGCGATAATTATTTGAAAAAATTATATACTACTCCTAAAACTCTAACTCAACGCCAATTAGTATTTTGCCTATTAGCTGATAGAAGTGAAGCCACACGCAAAGAAAGCTATAATATCATCAATAAGCTCGCCATTTCTAAAGATGAATATGACCTTCTCATATCCATGCTCAAATATAAATACAGTGATTTACGTCAAAATATCATTCGACTCTTATTAAAACAGCCTGAAAAACAATTACTTGATACCTTAAAAATTTTATTGAGCGATAAAAAAGGCTCTATCCGCCTTGCTGGTTTAGATATATTATTGCAATTGCAAAAAAATCCTCATAATCAAACCCTATTTAATACTGCAAAAACATATCTTTGTACACTTACTAATCCTACAACTAATGAACAAATCTTAATTTCGCAAATAAATGATAGTTATGATAATGACCCTACTATTAAAGAATTATCTTACGATACTACATTAAAAACTCAACTTGCACTATCTGAAGTAAACAATTCTTTAAAAATAACAGATATTTATCCGCTCTCACTTCAAGAATTATTTCAAATAGTAGATGATTTATCTAAGTTTTACGAAAAACATAAAATGCTTTCGTATAATCCTTTGTATGGCAGTGAAATCCTTTTAGATAATGATTTTAGACGCATTTCTTGGGAAGAAAAATTTAATTTATATAAATATCCTTATCCTAATCTTTGGCAGGATTTTTATGCTCAATATATCAAAACACCCGCTAAACTTTATCAATTATATCTATTTATATCATTGAATTACTTTGATATAAATTCACCATTTAAAGATGTAATAACTAATACATTCAATGACAATTCAATTTGTTTAAAATCCAAATATATACAAACTAAATTAAATAATTATCCTCGTATAGAAAGTTTAGCCACTATCATTGAAAATCTCTATGAATATTATGTTCCTCAAAAATATTGTTTTGAAGTTGCTAAATTCTGGGCTTTATGTCATTTAAAAAAATTTGATTTTAATAAAGTCATAGCTAAACAAAATAAAATGACTATTTCTTTCTTAACACAATATCATTATGGTAGTAAATCTGTTGGTTGTACTTTCATTCTTATGCCACTTTTAAATAACTATAATGATGATATTAGTTTTAAAGAAAGCTTCATTTTACTGTATAATCTCTACACTAAGTACAAATATGAAATTTATTTGCCTATATATAATTTCCTTCGTGCTAAACAAATAAATTTAATCGCTGAAGATGAACTTTATATCGATATTTTCCAACGCTCATCAGAACAATTATCTTCAAAACTCAATCAATTATCTTCTTTATTTGAAGACAATTTTTCGACTTTAGCTTTTAGTGATTTTTCTGCTGAAAAACCAACAATAAAACAAGATTTATTACTTTATAGCCAAAATTTTGCCGATATCATCATATCTCAAATTTTATCCATTGAATTAAAACGCGGTGATTTACCTACTAAATACACTAAATTAATAAATAATATCAAACAAATAAAAGGCATTCATTATTTTGTTGATATTTTAACAGCATTAGGCAAAAGTAAATTAAAAAATATTTCTTATCTTTGGTCTGAAGTAACTAATAAAGATAGCATCTTTTCTTATCTATTAAGTATTTGCAAACCCAAAAAAGATGAAACCGCTAAAGATTTAAAAGCGTATCTAAAAGATAAATCTATCTCTAATATTCGTTTAATCGAAGCTTGTATGTTCTCACCTTCATGGATACCATTAGTGGATAAAATTTTGAAATGGAAAGGATTTGTCAGCGGTTGCTATTATTTCTTAGCACATATGCGTTATGCTGATAAAAAATTAGCTGCTACCTTCGCTAAATACACGCCTATTTCCATTGAAGATTTACGTGATGGAGCTTTTGATTTGGATTGGTTTAAATCATGCTATAAACAATTAGGTAAAGAACGTTTTGCTATTTTATATGATGCTGCTAAATATATTTCTGAAGGAAATGCTCATACACGTGCTAGAAAATACGCTGACGCTACTAATGGTTTATTCTCCGCTGATGAAGTCAAAGCACAAATAATTGAAAAACGCAATAAAGATTTATTGATGGCTTACGGATTAATACCACTTTCTAAGAGCGGTAAAATCACTAAGACTGCACAAAAAGAAATGCTCAAACGTTATATATTCATTCAGCAATTCCACAAAGAAAGTAAAAAATTTGGCTCACAAAGACAATCTAGTGAAAACTTAGCTTGCAAAATCGCCTTAAATAATTTAGCAAGAAATGCTCATTTTTCTGATACTTTCCGCTTTATCTTAAATATGGAAACACAATTAATCAAAAATCAACAACAATATTTTGAGCCTAAAGAGCTAGAAAATATTTCTATTTATTTACAAGTAGATGAATATGGTAAAACTTCTATTATTTGTCAAAAACAAAATAAACAATTAAAATCTGTACCTAGTAAAATCAAAAAAGAACCATATTATCTTGCTTTAAAACAAGCCAAAAATGAATTTATTGACCAATATCGTCGTTCAAAAATTATGTTTGAACAAGCTATGGAAAATTCTACTTTATTTTTGGCAGATGAAATCACTTTGCTCAATCAAAATCCTATATTAAAGCCATTGCTTCAAAATCTAGTATTTATTCATGATAATGATATAGGCTATTTCCACGATAATAGCTTAATCTCACCTACAAAAGATATCATCAAATTAAATGCTGATGATAAAATTCGTATCGCTCACCCTATAGATTTATATAAAAGCAATCTATGGCATATATATCAGCAAGATTTATTTACACGTCAAATCAAACAGCCATTCAAACAAATTTTCCGTGAATTATATTTAAAAATAGATGATGAGTTAAATTCTGCTCAATCTCATCGTTATGATGGTTATCAAATCCAACCACAAAAAACGCAAGCTGTTTTAAAAACTCGCAATTGGATTGCTAGCTATTATGAAGGTCTACAAAAAGTATATTATCAAGAAAATATTATTGCTACTATTTACGCTGCTGTTGATTGGTTTACTCCTGCCGATATTGAAGCTCCTATACTTGAATATGTGGCATTTTATGATCGCAAAACTTTCAAAGATATTTTAATTAAAGATATTCCTGATATTATTTTCTCTGAAGTTATGCGTGATGTAGATTTAGCTATCAGCATTGCTCATGTAGGTGGCGTAGACCCTGAAACAAGTCATTCTACAATACAGATGCGCAAAGCTATCTTAGAATTTACTTTACCACTCTTTAAATTAAATAATGTTTCCTTAAATGATAATTTTGCTATCATCAAAGGAAATTTAGTTGATTATTCCATTCATTTAGGTAGCGGTCTTGTTCATCAAATGGCAGGAGCTGAAATCGCTATTTCTGTTGTTCCTTCCCAACATCGTGGTCGCCTATTTTTACCATTTGTTGATGAGGACCCTAAAACGGCCGAAATCATCACCAAAGTATTGCTCCTTGCCAAAGACAATAACATCAAAGACCCATTTATTTTAAATCAAATAAAAGTAGTTAAATAAAACGAAAAAACTGTACTAAAATCATGAATTGTTTAGTACAGTTTTTTCTATTTTATCTATGCTCTTTTTGATTTAGTTCTTACCAAAAACATCAATTTATCTTCTTTTAACTTATTAATATAATTGCGGAAAAAGATATTAGGAATTGCCACACCAACAGCTATTGCTAATAATATCAAAGTTGTATTAACACCATTATTTAAAACATGATGATAATTCATATTATCCACATTTTCTAAATTAATAATGCTAAATAATAAACGATACATAAAAACACCTGGAATTAAAGGGATTACAGACGGAATAGTCAATACATGACTAGGTGCATGTACTATATGTACAGCTTTCAAAGATAATAAACTGACAATGACAGCACCTGCAAGCGAAGCCGTTGCTTGTGAACAAGCATATTCTAACATTAAAAAGTTGCGTACTCCTACTGAAATTATCGCTCCACAGGCAACTACAATTAACAATCTAGGTGGCATATTAAAAATAGTTGCAAAACCTATAGCAGCCACTGAAGCTGCAACAGCACAGACTAAAAAGGAGTTAGAAGAAATGCTTAAGCTTGTAAAATCTTGAACTACACATAATTTTATGGCAAAAGCTATGCCAAAAGTCATACTTCCTATCATCAATAAAGTATTTATCGCCCTTGTCATTCCTGCTGTAATATAATTATCCACTAAATCATCTATCGCATTAATCAAAGGAATTCCCGGCACGATAAATAAACTACAAGCAATAAGTGGATGCCATGGCGTATTAGTTGGCATAAAATGTATAAAGTATGCACAAATAGTGGCTACGAAAGCAGAAATAGCTATTGAAGCATATGGATTGAATTTTAATAAATTACATTTCATTCTCGTCCAATAACCTATCATTGCACAAATAGAAGTGTAAATAAATGCAAAAAAATCACCACCAAATAATAGGCTAAAGCCACCACAAGCCAGCCCTGCACTAATCATCACTAAAGGCTTTTTATAATATCTTTTACGCAAGCAAATAAATCTCAGTTCTTTTTCAAATTCATATAAAGAATAATCTTGCTCAATAGCTCGCCAGGATAATTTACTAATTCCAGAAATTGCTGTCATATCTACTCCATGTCTATAACATTTTTGGAAATTAGTAATAGATTTGTCCCCTGTATTGATATTTACCATTATTGTCGTAAAAGTAATATGAATTTGTAATCTTCGCTCTGGTATTTTCATAAATACGCCCACGCGTTTCATATTGCGTACAATACGATTTGTATCAGCTCCACTTTCCATTAAAACTTTGCCCACACGCAAAATCAATTGTATTTTTCGTTCAATCTCCTTATCTTCTTTCAAATTTTTTAAATTATTATGTTCTAAATAATCATTCATCTTCCCTAACCTCTATAACTCTATTATTCAATTTTTTATTACCAAATAGCATAAATATGATGATTTTATAATTATATCTCTTTCATCATCTGCTATATTTATATTATTATGCAAAGTAATATTAAATTCAAATACAGCTTTGTTATTCAATCTATAATTAAAATGCATTGATAAAATTAAACAAAGAGCTATTGACTATGGTGTTATACCATAGTTTATACTTGAAATAAGAAGTAATATATTTCTATTTTAAGAAAGGATTTGTTATTATGGTTACGAAGAAATATTGCTGGTTAATGTTATTGCTAGCAATTATTTTGGAAATAACAGGTACAGCTTTAATGAAATTTTTTGCCATAAAAGGTGGTATGGAAGGTTATATCTTAATGCTTTTATTTATATTTTGTTCCTATTTTGCATTAAGTAAAGCCATTGTAAAAATTCCCATCAGTACTGCTTATGCTATTTGGGAAGGTATAGGCTTAATAGGCACAGCTACTGTGGCTTATTTTATTTTTAATGAAGACTTATCTTTATTAAAAGTTTTAGCTTTTATGGTAATCTTAAGTGGTTTAATCATGATAAAAAAAGGAACTTATACTGTTTCAAATAAATAATGGAGTTGAATATTATGTCAGATGGTACGATTGGTACTTTATTGATTATTGGTTCTGTATTTTTTGATGTACTAGCAAATATTTGTCTAAAAAAATCTCAAGGATTTAAATATAAATTATATGGATTTTTGGCAATCAGTTTAGTTGGATTTGCCTTTTTATGTTTAGCTTACGCTATCAGCATCATGGATTTAAGCATTGCTTATGCCTTATTTGGTGCTTGTGGTTTACTTTTAACTACAATTATTGATAAATTATTTTTCGGTCTACGCATCAAGCCTTTGGGAATTATTGGCTTAATGACGATGATTACTGGTATTGTTTTAATAAAAATGATTTAAATAAATAAAACCACTATTTAGTATGAAATTATATCTTTAAAATTATACTATAATAGTGGTTTTATTTATTCACGTCATTGACCAATTTTATCAAAATCTTTTCGTGGTCTAACTACAGGTTTTTCATCAGCATAACCCAATAATGCAATATAAGCTATTATTTCACCCTTTTTATTTAACCAATGTTTTAATTCTGGATATACAAAGAAAATATCTCCTATCCATAAACTTCCTAATCCTAAATTGTTAGCAGTTAATAACATATTTTCAATACTTGCACATATTGCTTAAATATCACAAATTTCAGCAATATGTTCCTCAAAACTCAAGAATTTTCTATATTCTTTAGATAATGTATTTATTACAAAAATAAGTACTGTAGCTTCTTGCATAATTTTAAAACTATTTTAAGCACTATTGGTATAGTTAACATAATTAGGTAATAATGATTGCATTAATTCCCTAGTCATTCCTTAATTTAAAATCTGCATACATTCTTGTTTTGATTTATCCATAACCACTATAAAATACCATGGTTGTCTATTCTTAGCAGAAGGAGCTTATCGTCCAGCTTCTAAAATTTTTTAATTAAATCTTTTGTTACTTATTCTGCTTAAACTTATGTATACTTCTCCTATTTTCAATATCAATTATCATAGATATTCACCTTCTTATTATATAAAAATAACCACTATCTAATAAAAAAATTGGGCTAGATAGTGGTTATTTTTATTTTTCTTGTAAAGAATCCCATAATAATAAAATATTATTACCTACTTCTGCATAAAAACGAATACTTTTTGTTTGTTTTCTTTCTTCCCAAGCTACATGGTTTTTTGATTTTTCCTGTGCATATTTTTCTTTAAAAACTTTTAACATTTTATCATTAAACTGTACATCAATCATCATATTATATCTTTGAAAATTTTTATCTACTAAAATATAATGATTATCTAATACTTTTAAATTATATTTTTTCTCAATTAAATCAACATAACCTTTTGGTAATTTATAATCCATATCTTAAAAATCCTTTCTTCATTTATAAATAAAGGCGTAATCCCTAAGGATACGCCTTTATTATTCATTTTAAATCAAATGGAGATAAGTTTCTTAAACTGTTTTCATTAATATCAGCATTAGCAAATTTATCTATCAACTGTTGCACTGCTAGTGTTGCAGATAATTTTCCATTAATTACATCTTCTTCAATTTTTCCTTTGTTTTTTATAATCTCTGGACAACGATAAAATAAATTATGCAAATGTTCTTCTATCATAGTATACACCCAAGAAATCGTTTGTTGTTTTCGACGTTCCTTCAAAACACCATTAGCAAAACCTTGTTTCATAAAAACTTTCACAACATTTTGCCAAAAATCCATAATTCCTTCACCTGTATATGCTGAACAAGTATAAGCATGTGTAGTCCAGTGCTCTGTTGCTTGTCGCAAAAATTGCAAAATACGTTCATATTCTGCACGAGTCACCAATGCTCTTTGCTTATTATCTCCATCAGCTTTATTTACTAAAATAGCGTCAGCTAATTCCATAACACCTTTTTTCATGCCCTGTAATTCATCACCAGCACCTGTTAATACAACTAAAAGGAAAAAATCTACCATAGAACGTACTGTCGTTTCACTTTGTCCTACGCCTACCGTTTCCACTAAGATTGTATCATAACCAGCAGCTTCACATAAAAGTAATGTTTCTCTACTTTTACGTGTTAATCCTCCCAAAGTACCTCCAGATGGTGATGGTCGAATAAAAGCATTTGGCTCTCTTGATAACTGCTCCATTCTAGTTTTATCCCCTAAGATACTACCACGTGTAACTGTACTAGATGGGTCTACTGCTAATACTGCTACTTTATGCCCTTGTTGACATAATTTAGTTCCTAAAGCTTCAATTAAAGTAGATTTACCTGCACCTGGTACACCTGTAATTCCAATTCGCATAGATTTTCCAGTATATGGTAAAATTTTTTGAATTACTTCTTGTGCCATAGCAAAATGTACACTTGCATTACTTTCAATTAAAGTAATAGCTCTTGATAAAATCATACGATTTCCAGCTAAAATACCTTTAACATAATCATCTACTGTTAATTTTACTCGTTTAACTATTTTGGGTTTATTTACATGATGTTCAGTTTTATTTTGCTCACTCATACCATCATGTCCACCTTCTACACCTCGCATAACTCTACAGGCAAATTTATCATCATTATTATCAGGTCTCCATGAAGGCTTATACGTATCAGTCATAACATCAGTCCTCCAGACGTTTGTTAAGAAGCTCCAATACTTTTTTTGCACAAACAGGAATTATCGTACCTGGTCCAAAAATGGCAGCAGCACCATGTTCATATAAGAAATCATAATCTTGAGCAGGTATTACCCCACCAATTACTACCATGATATCTTCACGACCACGTTTTTTCAATTCTTCAATGAGTTGTGGCATTAAAGTTTTATGACCAGCTGCCAAGGAACTCATACCTACAATATGCACATCATTATCAACAGCATCTTGAGCAGCTTCTTCTGGTGTTTGGAATAATGGACCAATATCAACATCATAACCCATATCAGCAAAAGCAGTAGCAATTACTTTTGCTCCACGATCATGACCATCTTGTCCCATTTTAGCAATATAGATACGAGGACGACGACCATATTCCACTTCAAACTTATCTGTCATATCACGAACTTCTTTAATAACATCATCATCACTAAATTCACTACTATATACACCAGATATAGAACGAATAATTGCTTTATGTCTACCACAAACTTTTTCTACTGCATCAGAAATTTCCCCTTTAGATGCACGTGCTCTTGCTGCTTCTACAGCTAATTCTAATAAGTTACCTTCACCTGTTTCCATAGAACGAGTGATAGCTTCAAGACAAGAACGAACTTTGTCATTATCACGATTTGCACGTAATTTTTTAAGTCTTTCAATCTGAGCTAAACGAACTGCTGTATTATCAACTTCTAAAATATCAAGTGGATCTTCTTTATCTAAGCGAAGATAATTTACGCCAACAATTTTTTCACTACCAGAGTCAATATGAGCTTGACGACGTGCTGCTGCTTCTTCTATACGCATTTTAGGCAGACCTGTATCAATTGCTTTAGACATACCGCCGAGAGCTTCAATTTCTTGAATATGTGCCCAAGCTTTTTTAATGAGTTGATTTGTTAAAAATTCTACATAATACGAACCACCCCATGGGTCAATTACCTTACATACTTTAGTTTCATCTTGAATGTATAATTGCGTATTACGAGCAATACGAGCTGAAAAGTCTGTAGGAAGAGCTATAGCTTCATCTAGTGCATTTGTGTGTAAAGATTGTGTATGACCAAGAGCTGCTGCCATAGCTTCAATACAAGTTCGAGTAATATTATTAAATGGATCTTGTTCTGTAAGACTCCAACCAGAAGTCTGAGAATGTGTACGTAAAGCCATAGATTTTGTCTTTTTAGGATGAAAAGAATTGACAATTTTAGCCCAAAGCATACGACCAGCACGCATTTTAGCAATTTCCATGAAATAATTTTTCCCCATAGCCCAAAAGAAAGATAATCGTGGTGCAAATTGGTCAATGGTTAATCCATGTTCTGTACCTGTACGCAAATATTCAAGACCATCAGCTAATGTATAACCTAATTCAATATCTGCTGTTGCACCTGCTTCTTGCATATGATAACCAGAAATAGATATACTATTAAATTTAGGCATATATTTAGAAGTATACTCAAAAATATCACCAATAATTCTCATTGAAGCTGCTGGTGGATAAATATAAGTATTACGTACCATGAACTCTTTTAAAATATCATTTTGAATAGTACCTGCCATAACAGCTTTATCTACACCTTGTTCTTCACCAGCCAAAATATAAAAAGCCATGATAGGAAGTACTGCACCATTCATAGTCATGGATACTGACATCTGATCAAGTGGAATGCCTTTAAATAATATTTCCATATCTAAAATAGAGTCAACTGCTACTCCTGCTTTACCAACATCTCCTACTACACGAGGATGGTCTGAATCATAGCCTCTATGTGTTGCTAAGTCAAAAGCAATAGATAAACCTTTTTGCCCAGCTGCAAGATTTCTACGATAAAAAGCATTTGATTCTTCTGCTGTAGAAAAACCTGCATATTGTCGTACTGTCCATGGTCTTGTTACATACATAGTTGCATATGGACCACGCAAAAATGGTGGAATACCTGCTACAAAATCTAAATGATTACAATCTTTATAAACATTTTCATCATAAAGTGGTGCTACATCTATTTGCTCCATAGTGCGATAAAAATTTTCCTCAAAAGATTTTCCAGTTTCTGCTTTTAAACTTTCTTTCCATTTAGCAAAAGCGACCTCACTCTGTATTGCTTGCTGAAAAGGAATTTGTGTAAAATCTGGTATTTTAGACATTATTCAATCATCCCCTTTTCTTTTTGCATACGAAGTAAAGTTTCATAGCAATTAGAACGAACACTTATATAATCGTCCATACCCGCTTCATCGCATGCTTTTTTTAATTCTGGTGTTGGTGCACCTGCTAAAAAAACTTTCATACTAGGTTTTACAGCCTTAATACCAGAAGTAACAGCTGGTGCGAGTTCTGGATAAGTTGCATCTGTAGAACAAACAATAGCTACATCAGCATTTGAATCAACAGCTGCTTGTACAGCTTCTTCTACTGTTGGAAAACCATTATTAGTAAGTACATTAAATGCTGCTACTTGCATAAATGAAGTAACAAAATCTGCACGCGCTTTATGCTGTGGAATAGGTCCCATATTAGCAAGGAAAATATTTACATTTTCCCCTGTTTTTTCTAGATACTTTTCTGTGCGATGACGAAGTTGTTCATATCTTTCAGTCCAGCGATGTGGCAAAATAGCTTCTATAACTTCACCTGTCGCCTCTCCTGTAAGTGCTGTAGATATTTCACCTAAAGTGGCACCCGCTTTAATAGTCTGTTTAACTGTATTTATTAATGAACCATGTTCACTAAAATCACGTTTACCAATTTCCGATAATAATAATTTAACATAATCATTATCACGTACTTTTACATTAACTTTAAGTGCCATTTTTCTATCTGCTATAATTTTATCAAAATCAATTTCTGGTACTTCCAATAATTTTTCAGTCATATTTGGATACATATTATTACCAACAGCACGATCTTTTCTTGTTGCTAAATTTTTAAAACGAGCTTGTAATACTTCATTAATAGCTATCTGCACAGTATTATTTTCTAAAGCTTTTATTAAACCACCATGAGCTTCAATTTCTTGAAATTTTGCCCAAGCCTTTTGAGTAAACTCTTCTGTCAATGGTTCAAGATACCAACTACCACCAGCAGGGTCTATTGGTTGAATAAAATTAAATTCATGTTGCTCCATAATTTGAATATTTCGTGCAATACGACGAGAAAATTCATCACTAGGACGTATACAATGGTCAAATGGTTTTACAAACATACCATCCATACCACCAACAACAGCAGAAAATGATTGTGTAGCTGCACGAAGTAAATTTACATAAGGATCATATACTGTTTGACAAAAAGACGATGTACTTACATATATATTAATTTTTTGAGCTATATCATCTCCACCACAATTTTTAACAATTTGAGCCCAAATCATTTTCACACTGCGTAATTTAGCAATTTCCATAAAAAAATTTGCACCTATACTAAAATGAAAACGTAAATGACGACAAAAAGTATTCACATCAATGCCACGTCGTTCCATAGATTTCATATATGTTACAGCTTCATTCATGGCATATGCTACTTCTTGGATATTATTTGCACCACCATTGTGATAAACATCTGTATTTACTACTACAGTCTTTAATTCTGGTGCAAATTTTTCTGCCCAACAAATACTATGAGCCATTTCATCATAATATTCATCAAGAGGTCGTGTAAGCTTTCCATCTAAAGCTAATTCTCCAATAGGATCTGCTGTAATAGCACCATGAAGTTTTTTTAGTGATAATTTTTTCTGTTCACACACCACTGCAACAGCAGAAAGTAATGCTATATTAGAAGCACCTGCATAGATATCAATTTCAAATTTTTCTAAATCAACATCATCTAATAATTTATTTACATCTGATAAAGTCGATAAAGAAACACCAATATCTGCGATTTCTTCTTTATTAGCTGTATCTACATCATAACCTTTACGTGTTGCTGTATCCAAAACTACACTTGCAGCTGTTGAACCTTTTAATAATTCATATTTTACCATTTCATTGGCTTCACTAGGAGTTTTAGCATCACACTCTTGAGCTATTGTCCATGGTTTATATATATAACCACTAGCATTAGCTCCACGTAAATTACTTTCCATTCCTGGATAAGTCTTATTATGAGTTAACCCTTCTAAATCTTCCATACGATAAATAGGGTTTAATGTAATACCTTCATAAGTTTTAGTAAACATACTTTTTTCAAAAGGTTTTCCCTTTAATAATGCCACTACAGCTTCTTTCCATTCTTCATATGAAGGAATTTCAAACTCATCAAAAGTAACAGCAGGAATATCTTGTTCTTGTTGTTCTTCTTGTCGAATTTCTTCGCCAAGTGTTTTATCTTGTTCCATATATAATAATTTCCCTTCTCTACTTCTGCATTTTCATTTAAGGGGATAATTTAATACTATTATTGAATAGTTAATAAATACTCTTATATATCTAATAAATGGTTCGAGTTCCTCCTACCTAGATATTAAATATAAAATTTATAAAAAAGCCATCACTAAATTTAGTGATGGCTGGATTGGTAATATATATTCCCCAAATATTATTTACCATTTTTATTAAATTGTTCAAGTATTTATGCTAATCATAATAATGATTAAATTTTTCAGTAAATTAAACATAATTTACAACAAATTAATATGATACATCGATGGCACTTGCTTAAGATAATCATGAGCCATCTTCATGGATTATCTCTATAAACAGAAAAACCGCTTTTCATAAACAATATATGAAAAACGGTAGAAAATTATAATTAGAATTTACATGTATAAAAAACATATACATTCTACTACATCTCTCCCCGTCTCTCGCAGGTCAAACGACGATGCTTCTTATAGGCAGTTCTTCTGACTCAGTATCATTGCTCACTTCGCCTTCCCAGTTTCCCAGTGACATTCATGAAGTTTGCTCCTCTTTACAGCGGCGGGACCGTGCCGGATTTTAACCGTCTTCCCTATTAAGCATAAATATGCACCTATAAGGTTTCATTATCAACTTGTCGCCTTTATTATACTTTTTATTTTATATATTTGTCAACGATAAATTAAAATAATTTTAAGATAATTATTTTATATAGAGTATTGACACAAATTCTATATAGTGATATTCTAAAAAAGAACTGAATATAGTTCAATGAATCAGGTGTCCATTTGGACTTAATAGGGAATTCAGTACGTAATTTTATTATTAAGCTGAAACGGTCCCGCCACTGTATGAGGGAACTTATCCAAATTTATGTCACTGGGAAACTGGGAAGGCTTGGATATAGTAATGAACTCGAGTCAGGAGAACTGCCTGATTAACAATCACCGTGTGCAATTAATTTATTTTAATTGCCATACCTGCGAGCGATGGGGAGGAGATTAGACAGTAAATTTTAGAATTTACTCAATGTGTCTATTCACCTCTTTTCAAAGCGAAAAGGGGTTTTTTATTTATCGGTTTTACTTTATGTCTTCAGCAAACATAAAGTAATCATTGCTCAAAATTCCAAACTAATCATTATATTGTTGTATTATTATGCTTATAGCATGCTTAAGTATTATCCTAAGCATGCTATTTTTTTCTTATAATTTAATTTTAAAGATAGCTTTTTTTATAGTTTGACTTTGTTGACAAATAATAGCAGTGCGATGAGCATCTTCTGGATAACAAATTAGAAAATCACCTTTGTTAATTAAGTTAACAGTAGCTTTTTCTTCACCTGTTAATTCCACAAAATCGCGATTTTCGTCAAATGATTTTATTTGCATATCATCACAAAAGCTCACATCAATACTTTCTTTGCCTTCAATAATCATATGCACATCAATATATTTTTTATGTGCTTCCCAAAAACGATCTTCACGTTTTACTGTAGCATAGTTTTCGATATTAACAAAAAACTCATCGCCATTTATTTTATAACTACCTTTTTCATATGTAGTTAAATCATGCTCTTTTGCATAAGTAAAACAAGCTTTAATTTTTTCTGTCAAAAAATCATACTTATCTGCGTATTTAAGATTGCCAAAAATCATGTTTATAACCTCTTTTCTTAGTTTATTAAAATAATTATATCATGATATTGAAAAAATATTCTTCTCCATTTATTATTAAATCTAAATATTAATATTATAAGTGAGATGATTTTATGGTACACATACCAAAATTAAATACATTACAAACTGAAAATAAAATTCCCTTTAAAGTAGAAGCACCTTTTGAACCTACAGGCGACCAACCTCAAGCGATTGAAGCTTTAGCTCAAGGCATTCAAAATGGTCAAACATCGCAAGTTTTATTAGGTGCTACAGGTACAGGAAAGACTTTCACTATCGCTAAATTAATTGAAAAAGTCCAAAAACCTACACTTGTTATCGCTCATAATAAAACGCTAGCTGCACAATTAGCTAGTGAGTTTAAAGAATTTTTTCCGCATAATGCTGTAGAATATTTTGTCAGTTACTATGATTATTACCAACCAGAAGCCTATATTGCTCAAACAGATACTTATATCGAAAAAGATTCTTCCATCAATGATGAAATTGATAAGCTTCGCCATTCTGCAACTTGTTCTTTATTTGAACGTCGTGATGTCATCATTGTTGCTAGCGTATCTTGTATCTATGGTTTAGGTTCACCCGAAGATTATTATGATTTAGTCTTATCTGTACGCGAAGGTCAAGAATATCCTCGTGATGATATTTTGCGAAAATTAGTTTCTATCCAATATGAACGCAATGATATAAATTTTGACCGTGGTAAATTCCGCGTTCGTGGCGATGTCATTGAAATTTTTCCTGCTGGTTATAGCGATAGAGCTATTCGCATTGAACTTTTTGGAGATGAAGTCGACCGTATTTTAGAAGTAGATACTCTAACTGGCGAAGTCTATGGTCAACGCAAACATATCTTAATTTATCCTGCTTCTCACTATGTAACTTCTAAAGAGCATATGAAAGAAGCTATCGACTCCATACAAGAAGAACTTCAACAGCAATTAAAAATCCTTGAAGATAATAATAAACTCTTAGAAGCTCAACGTTTGAAACAACGCACAAATTACGATTTAGAAACTATGGAAGAGATGGGATATTGCTCTGGCATCGAAAATTATTCACGCCATTTAACAGGCAGAAAAGCTGGCGAAGCGCCTTATACACTTCTTGATTATTTCCCTGATGATTTTTTAATCGTCATTGATGAATCTCATGTTACTATACCACAGATAAAAGCCATGTATGCAGGCGACCGTTCACGCAAAGAATCACTTGTAGATAACGGTTTTCGTCTGCCTTCTGCCTTTGATAATCGCCCTTTGCGCTTTGAAGAATTTCTCGATCATATCAATCAAATAATCTATGTTTCTGCTACACCAGCACCATTTGAATTAGCACAAGCAAATCAAGTAGTAGAACAGATAATCCGTCCAACAGGTCTATTAGATCCTGAAATAGAAATTCGCCCACTTGAAGGGCAAATGGACGATTTACTTGGAGAAATCAAAATCCGCACTAAGAAAAATGAACGCGTGCTCATCACTACTTTGACTAAAAAAATGGCTGAAAATCTCACTGATTATTTAAAAGAAATGGGTATCAAAGTCCGTTATCTTCATTCTGATATTGCCACTATTGAAAGAGCGGAAATCATTCGCGATTTGCGTTTAGGAAAATTTGATGTACTCGTAGGGATTAACTTATTACGTGAAGGCTTGGATATGCCAGAAGTTTCTTTAGTAGCTATTTTAGATGCTGATAAAGAAGGCTTCTTGCGTTCAGAGACATCTCTCATTCAGACAATCGGTCGTGCTGCTAGAAATGCTCATGGTAAAGTAATCATGTACGCCGACCGCATCACCGATTCTATGCAAAAAGCCATTGATGAAACTATTCGTCGTCGAGAAGTCCAAGATAAATACAATCAAGAACATCATATAACGCCGAAGACAATTCAAAAGAAAATAAAAAATCTCATTGAAACTACTATGGTAGCGGAAGAAAAAGCAAGTTATGATGCTGAAAAACCAAAGAAAAAATTGAAAATGACTGCCAAAGAAAAGAAAAAATTAATACTTTCTTTAACTAAAGAAATGCAAGAAGCTTCTCGCAACTTAGAATTTGAACGAGCTGCTCAAATTCGCGATATTATCTTTGAACTAAACGAAAAAAAATAATTTATTTTATTTATAAAAAAGCACTATAGCATGAAAACTATAGTGCTTTTTGCTTATTCGTCATAAAGATGACAGCGTACATATCTATTATTTATCATTTTCATTTCAGGTAATTTCTGTCTGCAAATTTCTTTAGCTTTTGGGCAACGTGTATTGAATGGACAACCTTTTGGCGGATTTAATGGACTTGGCAATTCGCCTTGCAAGATAATTCGCTGTTTATGTTTTTCTTTTTGTGGGTCTGGCAATGGAATCGAAGATAACAAAGCTTTTGTATATGGGTGTAGTGGATTTGTATATAAAGCTTCTGTATCAGCAAGTTCTACAATTTGCCCTAGATACATAACTGCTACTTTTTGGCTAATATAACGCACCATAGCTAAATCATGAGCAATAAATAAATATGTCAGACCTAATTCATGCTGTAATTTTTCTAGCAAATTTACGACTTGTGCTTGAATAGATACATCAAGTGCCGAAATCGGCTCATCGCAAATAATTAGTTTAGGTTCACAAGCAAGTGCTCTAGCTATACCGATACGCTGTCTTTGTCCGCCACTGAATTCATGAGGAAAACGGTTTGCCTGCTCTTTACTCAATCCTACTAATTCCAATAATTCATAGATACGCTCTTGTCTTTGTTTTTTATCTGTATATAAATTATGCACAAGCAAAGGTTCTTCAATAATATCTGCCACTGTCATTCTTGGATTTAATGAAGCATATGGATCTTGAAATATCATTTGAATATCTTTTGTCATCTCTTTATTTTGTGAAATATCTTTGCCTGCAAATATGATTTTACCTTTTGTCGGTTTATATAATCCGATAATAGTCCTGCCTGTAGTCGATTTTCCACAGCCTGACTCACCTACAAGACCTAATGTTTTTCCTTCTTCTATAGAAAAACTGACATCATTTACTGCTTTTAAAATTTGTTTTGGTCTTCCCCAAAAAGAACGCTTCACTACAAAATCTTTATGTAGATTTTTGACTTCTAATAAATTCATCAAAATTCCTCCTTATTCTCTTTGGGTGCAAATTCATGCTCCAACCAACATTTTACATAATGATCTTTATTTAATTGTGTCTTTTCTGGCATCAACTGCATACATATTTTCATTGCTTTTGTACAACGTTTGACAAAGGGACAATAATCAATACTTTCTTTTAAATCTGGTGGCTGACCATCAATCACATATAATTTATCTTCTTTATTTAAATTTAAATGAGGCAAAGATTTTAATAAACCTCGCGTATAAGGGTGATGTGCATGATAAAACAAATCATCAACATTTGCTTTTTCTACAATTTGTCCTGCATACATAACTGCTACTTCATCGCAAATATTGGCAATAACCCCTAAATCATGCGATATCATAATGATGGACATATTCAATTTTTCTTGTAAGGATTTCAATAAATCTAAAATTTGTGCCTGTACAGTTACATCAAGAGCTGTTGTCGGCTCATCTGCTATCAATAATTCTGGTTCACAGGCAAGTGCCATTGCAATCATAACGCGTTGACGCATACCGCCACTGAATTGATGGGGATAATCTTTCAATCTTTTTTGGGCAAATGGTATCCCTACTAAATTTAATAATTCTACAGCTTTTTCTGTCGCTTCTTTATCCGATAATTGTTTATGCAAAAACAAAACTTCTTTTATCTGCGTACCAATCGTAAGTACAGGATTTAAAGATGTCATTGGATCTTGGAATATCATCGCAATTTTATTGCCACGAATTTTGGCTAAATCTTCATCTCGAAAATTAACTAAATCCTGACCTTGCCATAAAATCTGACCATTTTCAATAATGCTATTTTCCTTAGGCAATAAACCCATGATAGCATGAGCCGTCACTGATTTTCCACAGCCTGACTCGCCCACTATTCCTAGAGCTTGTCCTCTTTTTAAATCAAAACTGACATTGCGTACTGCTTTTACTTTTCCTCGATAAGTCTGAAAAGCAACTGCTAAATCTTTTACTTGTAAAATTTCTTTATTTTTTTCCATGGTAAACACTCATTTCTTCACTATTTTAACGACGCATCTTAGGGTCTAAAACATCTCGCAGACCATCACCTAAAAAGTTAAAAGCCAACATAGTGACACTGATAGCTACTGCTGGAAAAAATAATTGAAAAGGATATGCACGCAAATTATTTACGCCCTCTGATGCTAAAACGCCCCAACTAGCCATTGGTGCAGAAACACCAAGTCCGATAAAACTCAAAAAAGCTTCTGTAAATATTGCATCAGGAATAGCTAATGTCATTGTTACGATAATTGCCCCCATGGCATTTGGCAATAAATGTCTAAATAAAATTCTTTTTTTCGATACACCTATTGTTCTAGCTGCCAAAATAAATTCTTGTTCCTTCATTGATAAAATTTGACCACGCACAATTCTTGCCATCTGTAGCCAATAACCAATACCTAAAGCAATAAAAATATTGATAAGCCCTGGCTTTAAAATTACCATCAATAAAATCACATATAATAAAGTCGGTACGCTATATAAAATATCCACAATATTCATCATTATGCGGTCAATCTTGCCACCGCAAAAACCTGCTATTCCGCCATAAATTACACCAATAAAAAGATTTAATAAACTAGCCACTATACCAATAGCTAAAGAAATTCTCGCACCATATAATACGCGAATAAAAACATCTCTCCCCAAATTATCCGTACCAAACCAATGCTCCCAACTTGGAGAACTATTTGTCATCATCAAATTTTGTTCATCATAAGTATGGCTAGAAAAAATAGGGCCAAAGATAGCTACAATGATTAAACACACAATAATGATTAATCCCAGCAAAGCCATTTTATTTTTCTTTAACCTAATCCACGCATCTTGCCAATATCCTAAAGTTTCTTCTTTTTTTTGCACCTGCAAAATTTCTCGCTCTAAAGGCACAAATAAATCTTTATTTATCATCTTCATTCACCTTTTTCTTCACCGATTTTAATGCGTGGGTCTAATAATGGATAAAGTAAATCCACTACCATATTTAAAACAATTACAATCACACTATAAAAAATTGTTACACCTAAAATTACAGTATAATCTCGATTATAAATACTAGTTACAAAATATTGCCCCAAGCCTGGTATCGCAAAAATAGTTTCAATGACAAAACTACCTGTCAAAATACTAGCTGTCATTGGTCCTAAATAAGTTACTACAGGAATTAATGAATTCGGCAAAGCGTGTTTTATTAAAACTTTGCTCCATGATAAACCTTTGGCTCTCGCTGTTTTTATATAATCTTGTGATAAAATATCCAACATACTAGAACGCGTCAATCTAGCGATAAATGACATTGGCATTCCTGATAAAGCCAAAGCTGGCATGATTTCATATCGCCAACCATTCCACATAGCAGCCGGCAATAAATGTAATTTTGTCGATAATACATATATAAGTAATGCCGCCACAACAAAACTAGGCACAGCAACTCCTAAAGTCGTAAAAAAATTAACTGCCCTATCTTGCCATTTATCTTTTTTCACACCTGCTAATATTCCCGCTGGTATACCGATAATAATTGCTATTAAAATTGCTTCTATACCTAATTTAAAAGATACTGGAAAACCATCTTTGATGATATCATTTACACTACGACCTGGATATTTAAATGATGGTCCTAAATCGCCTTGTACTAAATTGCATAAATAATCACCATACTGTTTATATAAAGGGTCATTTAATTTATATCTTTCTTCTATGCTATGTAATACATATGGAGGCAAAGATTTTTCTGCCGTAAAAGGCCCTCCTGGTATAGCATGCATTAGAAAAAAAGTTATCGTTATAACTATCCATAAAACAATAAATGCGTTAAAAATTCGCTTGATTATATATCCCATATCTCATCTAACCTCCAATATAGATTAAACTATATTATAAAATTTAATCATCTAAACTGCAAATTTATTATATCATCAAAATTCTATATCTATAAATTTATAAACAAAAAGACTCAAATCAGTATTTATACTAATTTGAGTCTTTTATATATTTCAATAAAAATTTAATTTAAAATTATAAACATTGTTCAGTTCTGCCAATAATATCATCTTGAGTTTTCTTAGACAAAACATTGAAAAAGGCACTATAACCTGCTACGCGTACGATTAAATCTTTATGTTTTTCTGGATGTTTTTGTGCATCAATCAAAGTTTCTCTTGATACGATATTATATTGAACATGATATCCATGCAGTCTATTGAAGAAAGCACGAATTAACATTTCTAATTTTTGTTTATTTTCTTATGTAGAAAGCATTTGGGGTGTCATTTTTTGATTTAATAACACCCCACCAGTTATTTTTTCTGTTGGCAATTTAGCTACAGATTTAAACACAGCTGTTGGGCCATTTTTATCTGCATTATGTGCAGGACTACAACCTTCTGCAAGTGGTTCATAAGCATTTCTTCCATCAGGTGTCGCCATTGTTCCCATACCTTGACCTACATTGGCACTGATTGAAGATGTACCGCCATAGCGAATACCACCGATTGGACCTCTATGATAACGAGTATTTGGATATTTTTTGATTTCATCTAAATAAGAGTCATAAGCTTCGACTACTAGATTATCTACATAATCAATATCATTACCATATTTTGGCACTTCATCAATCAACATTGCTTGAATTTTTTTATTTTCATCAGATTGGAAATCATCTAAAATAGCGTTCCAAAGTTGAGTTGGTGTGATTTTCTTTTCTTCAAAAACTAATTTTTTAATTGCAGCTAAAGAGTCTGCCATATTGGCAATACCGACTTGAAGTCCAGATATGAAATCATATACTGCACCGCCTTCTTTGATAGTTTTTCCTCTACCAATACAATCATCATTGACATACTCCCCATGCCTAAATGCAGGGGATTCTTGGATACAAACGATACTTGCCTACTAAAATAGCAGGTCTTACTATATCTCTCCAAAGAAGGTTGATGCCCCAACCTTCCATATATTTATAGCAGCATTTCTATCTCTATCGTGGCTGGTTTTGCACTTTGCGCAAATCCACTCACGAACTGCCAAATTTTTAGTTTCAGGATTTTTTGTACCACAAACATGGCAAATTTGCGAACTTGGATAGTATCTATCTACCTTTTGCA
>NZ_KB899571.1:0-100686 GCF_000378365.1 Megamonas rupellensis DSM 19944
TACACTCAGACCAAGGATGGCAGTATCAGAATAAAAAATATCAAAAATTATTAAAAGAAAAAGGCATTATCCAAAGCATGAGCCGAAAAGGCAATTGCTTAGATAATGCCGTAATAGAAAATTTCTTTGGTTTACTAAAAAGCGAATTATTCTATTTAAAAAAATTCAAATCCGTTGAAGATTTTATAAAAGAGTTAAAATCTTATATAAAATATTATAATACAAAACGGATAAAGATAAAACTAAAAGGACTTAGTCCTGTAGAATACAGAACTAAGTCTCAATTAGTAGCTTAATTAATATGTCCAATATTTTGGGTGCATATCATTTTAGTACAGTTCTTTTTTATAATTTTACATAATATACAACATTTAAACAAATTTTAGCAACATAAAACATTGCTATTGGTAACGATATAAAATATAATAATAACAAAGCTTTTAGATAGAAATGTACATTTCATGTTAATTGTAAACGTTTTCAAAATAAAAATTTTCAAAAAAATCATATACTTTTATTTATTATTATATATTTGATAAGTTGAGCATTTTCTTATTTATTATATTTTAATATTAAAGAGAGGGATTTAATATGAACTCAAATACAGTAATTACAATAAGTAGACAGTATGGTTGCGGTGGTCGTGAATTAGCTGAAATTTTAGCTAAAAAATTAAATGTAAAATTGTACGATAGACAAATTGTGCATATCGCAGCAGCTAAATTAGGTATTAATGATTTATCTGAACAAGATTTATTAGATTTAGAAAATACTGTTCATCCATTGACATTGACATTCATGCCATTCCATTCTTTTGGTACTCGCATGGGTGAATCTAGTAGAGGCATGTTCTTATCTGAAGCTAGTGTAGTAAGAAAACTTGCTAATGATGGATCATGTGTTATCTTAGGTCGTTGCGCTGATTATGTATTAGAAGATATGCCAAACCATTTCTCTATCTTCGTTTGTGCAAATGATGAATATAGAGAAAAAAGAGGTAAAGAAGTTTACGAAGGTAAAACTTTGAAAGAATTGGACGCAGAAAACGAAAAAAGAGCTAGATATTACAATTATTACACAGGTAAAAAATGGGGCGAAGCTTCTAACTATGATTTAATTGTAAATACTAGCAATGCTCCTTTAGATAAAATAGCTGATGCTATCATCGAATATATTAACACAGTTAAATAATTTTTAGTGTAGTCATTAAATTTTTAATAACATAATGGGAGGCCTTTATATGTCAAGATTTTTATCACGTGTGGCATATGCGTGCGGTACCTTTGGGCATGACTTTTTCTATGCAATGATTGGTACTTATTTTATGATTTTCGTAACAAGTAATTTATTTAATACAGATGATACAAGTTATAATGAATATATGATCGGTCTTGTAACAACAGTTATTCTTGTTATTCGTGTTGCGGAACTTTTCATTGACCCATTCATTGGTAATACTATCGATAAAACAAAAACTAGATGGGGTAAATTTAAACCTTGGGTTCTTTCTGGTGCAGTTATTGCCGCAGTTACTTTAGCTATCTTATTTACAGATATTGGCGGTTTAGCTGAAACAAGCCCTATAATGTACTTAATTGTTTTCGCTATCTTATATATAATTATGGATATTTTCTATTCAGCAAAAGACGTTGCTATTTGGTCCATGATACCAGCACTTTCTTTTGACTCTCGTGAACGTGAAATTACAGCTACTTATGCACGTATTGGTTCTGTATTCGGTGGTCAGCTCGTAACTATCATTGTTATTCCAATTGTTTTAGCTTTCTCTGAAAATAGCAATGGTGGTGCAGGTGATGCTACAGGTTGGTTCGCATTTGCTGCAATTGGTGGTTTAATTGCTACTGTAGGTGCTATCATTCTTGGTATTGGTACAAAAGAACATGACTCTGCTCTTCGTGAAAACAAAACAGATACATCTTTTGGACAAGTTTTCTCTGTATTAATGAAAAATGACCAGCTCTTATGGATTGCATTTGCTTATCTTATCTTTGGTTTAGGTCAAAACCTTATCAATAACTTCAACCTTTACTATTTCATTTATGTATTAGGTGATTCTTCTCAGTTCTCCTTCTTAGGTGTAATCAATGTTATCATTGGTTTAATGGCAGTTGCTTTATTCCCATCATTAACTAAAAAATTCAGCAGACGTAATTTATTCTTCTATTCTATCGCTATTATGTTAATTGCAGTAGTTATTTACTACTTTGCAGGTCAAAATGTATATTTAACATTACTTGGTGCTGGTTTATTTGCATTACCACAGCCACTTATCTTCCTTGTTGTATTAATGACAATCACAGATACTGTTGAATATGGTCAATTAAAACTTGGTCATCGTGATGAAGCACTCGTACTTTGTGTACGTCCTTTAATTGATAAATTAGGCGGTGCTATCACATCTGCTATCGTAGGCTTCACAGCTGTTTGGGTTGGTATGTCTGGTAATAAAGTTACAGCAGAAAGCATAACTCCTGATAATTTACTCAACTTCCAAATTATCATGTTTGCAATTCCATTTATCTTACTCATCATTGCAACATTCATTTACAAAGCTAAAGTTAAATTAACAGAAGAAAAACATGCTGAAATTGTTAGAGAACTTGAACGTACTTGGGGTAAAGATAATAAATAATTGATATGAAAGTTATAAAAAGGATATTCTTTTTAAAGAATATCCTTTTTTTATGTTTAAATATAATTATTAAAAATTAAAATTTTATTGAATTTTCATTTAAATAGACGTTTTATAAATATAATGGTATTATTATTAATAGAAATTTGAAGAGAAAAGAGGCCTGGCACTAAATGAAAGTTTATCTCTATATTAATAAACAAGGGTTTAAAGAAAATACTTTTAGAGTAGCTTTTAAAGAATTGGTAAAAGTTGTGAAAGACGAGCAAAGTAAGCCTACTGCTTATTTAGTAGGTAAGTATGAAGTAAGGGATTATGAACATAGTTACGATGTGCCTTATAATAAAAAATACGAAAATAGATATTTTGCTATACCTATCAGCGACAGAGAAAAAGGTTTCTTTAATTTAACAACTATTTTTTGCAATAATGATTTGAGCGATTATGAAGTAATCAATGAAGCAACTTTAAATGCAGTGATTAATACTTTACTTAAAGAAGCAGATGAAAGATTATCTAGTAGTATTAGCTTAGAATATGTGGGTGGACGTTCTAAAGAAAATCATAATATCATTGAAGATATTTCAGCTTCTTCTTTTATTGCTATGATTAATATGTTAAATACTTGGGCAAAAGAAGAAAAACAGGAAACTGAATTTAAATTACAAATTGAATTTTAATAATATTAATAATGGAATTATATTTAAGGGATTGGCTTTATGCTTAATCCCTTTTTATTTTTGTTTAATTAGTTGTAAAAACAACAGAATTTATATCTTTTTTATTTATAATAATAATTAATTTATAAGAAAAGAGTGTGTATAATGAAAAAATGGTTGATAGTTTATTCTAGTGTAACTGGAAATACAAAACAGATAGCAGAGGCTATTTATGATGGTTTTGGTGAAAATGTAGCAGATATTTTTGCTATACGAGATGAATTTAATCTTGAGGATTATGATAATATTGCTGTGGGATATTGGCTCACTCGTGGCGAACCAGATAAAATGGTACAGGAATTATTGAAAAAATTAAATAATAAAACAGTAATTTTATTTCAAACACAAGGGGCAGAATTAAATAGTGAACATTCTATAACTGCTTTTGCTAGAGCTGCTAGTTATTTAGGAGAAAATTGCAAAGTATTGGGAACTTTTGCCAGTCAAGGAAAAATAAATCCAGCAATGCTGGAAAGACGCAAAAATGCTGATAAAAATGATCCTCATGCAGCGACACCTCGTAATCTTGAACGTTGGCAAAAAGCTTCAATGCATCCTAATGAAGAAGATTTTTCTCGAGCAAAAGAATTTGTTAAGGCCATGCAACGAAAAATAGCTTTGAGAGAAAAATATTTAAATATGAAAAAATAAAGAAAGTAAAAAAAGACGGGTTTAATACCGTCTTTTTTGTTGTGTTTTAAGTTTTAGATAAGAGATTTAATATCTTCTTCTACACTATTGATACCAGAAATACCGAAGTTATCCACAAGAACTTTAGCTACATTTGGAGATAAGAAAGCTGGAAGTGTAGGGCCAAGTTTTATATTTTTAACACCAAGATAAAGAAGTGCTAAAAGAACGATAACAGCTTTTTGTTCATACCATGCGATATTATAAGCAATTGGTAATTCATTGATATCATCTAAGCCAAATACTTCTTTAAGTTTTAAAGCAATCAAAGCGAGTGAATAGCTATCATTACATTGACCAGCATCTAAAACGCGAGGAATACCACCGATATCGCCTAGATTTAATTTATTGTATTTATATTTTGCACAGCCAGCAGTTAAGATAACTGTATCTTGAGGAAGTGATTTAGCAAAGTCAGTATAATAATTTCTAGCTAATTGACGACCATCACAGCCTGCCATAACTACAAATTTTTTGATAGCACCAGATTTTACAGCTTCAACTACTTTATCAGCAAGAGCTAAGACTTGATTATGAGCAAAACCACCTACGATAGAGCCTGTTTCAATTTGTGTTGGTGGTGGGCATTTTTTGGCATGTTCAATAATAGCAGAAAAATCTTTAGTTTCGCCGATTTCGCCAGGAATATGTTTGCAACCTGCAAAGCCAACAACACCTGTAGTATAAATTCTATCTTTATATTCAGCTTTTGGTGGTACAAGACAGTTAGTAGTCAATAAAATAGGGCCGTTAAAGGATAAAAATTCTTCTTTTTGTTTCCACCAAGCATTGCCGTAGTTACCTGCAAAGTTTTTATATTTTTTGAAGAATGGATAATAATGTGCTGGAAGCATTTCACTATGTGTATATACATCGACACCAGTTCCTTGAGTTTGTTCAAGAAGCATTTCTAAATCGCGTAAATCATGACCAGAAATCAAAATTGCTGGATTATTGCGAACACCGATATCTACAGATGTGATTTCTGGATTTCCATAGCGAGAAGTATTAGCTTCATCTAAAAGTGCCATGACTTTTACACCGAAAGCACCGGTTTCTAAAGCAAGAGCTGTTAATTCTTCTCCAGATAAATTATTATCAACAGTTTTAGCTAAAGTAGCTTGTAAAAATGAGTCAATTTCATCATTAAATTTACCAAGGGCATTTGCATGTTTATTATATGCTGCCATACCTTTTAAACCATAAGTGATTAATTCACGAAGACTGCGAATATCTTCATTTTCAGTAGCTAAAACGCCGATAGTAGCACCTTTTACTAGGTAAGTATTTTCATCATTAGTAGTCCAAAGAGCTACAGGGGATAAATTATTTTTATTTTGTAATTTTGCAAGTAATTCTTGTTTATAATTTAAAGTGTCTGTGATGCGTTTAATGATAATATCATCATCAAAATTAGCGTTAGTGATAGTGATAAAAAGATTTTCACAGATAAATTGATTTAATTTACGACTGATATCTTGTTTTTCTTGACGAAGTTTAGTAGTGATTTCGCAAAGACCTTTAGTTGCATAAATTAATAAATCTTGCAGTGTAGCAGTAGTGGCAGATTTCCCACAAACACCTACACGAGTACAGCCTGTGCATTGAGCTGTTTCTTGACATTGAAAGCAAAACATTTTATTTTCCATAATTATCTCTCCAATAATTTTATTTGTGATTTAATTGATATGCTTATTATACTTAACCTTGATTTAAAAGTATGTTGTAAAAACAACAGATTTAAAGATAAAAATAAAAAAGCTAGAACATATCTGAAAAGACATATTCTAGCTTAATTTTTATAATTTATTTTTTACCACAAACCTAAAAGATGTTGAACAAATAAACTTACGCAGGCAATAGCTACCCAACAGCAAAAGCCCATGATGATAGGACGACCACCATTTTTTATTAAATCAACGATATCAGTATGAAGACCAATAGCGCCCATTGCCATGATGATGAAATATTTACTGAAAAATTTCATTAAAGCAAAGAAAGATAAAATAGCAGAAGATATTTCAGCAGAAAAAATATTTCTATCCATAAAATAATTTAAGAAAGTAGTAATAATAGAAGCAATGATGAAATATAAAATAAACATTGGAAATGCAGATTTTATACTAGCTTTGTTTTGACCAGAAGCTTTTTTAGCTTGATAAAAGCCTAAAACTAATGTGATAGGAATAATAGCAAGTGTTCTAGTGAGTTTTACGATAGTAGCACCAGTTAAAACTTCTGTACCAGTATTATGCATGCTATCCCAAGAAGAAGCTGCTGCTGTAACAGAAGAAGTATCATTGACAGCAGTACCTGCAAAGATAGCAAAACCATGATCAGATAAACCTAAAAAATTACCCAAAGTAGGGAAAATTAAAGCAGCGATGATATTAAATAAGAAGATAACAGATATGGCTTGAGCTATTTCTTTATGATTAGCGTCAATGACAGGTGCTGTTGCAGCGATTGCAGAACCACCACAAATAGAAGAACCTACACCGATTAAGATAGAAGATTTTGCAGGAATATTGATTAATTTAAAAATTATGTAGGCTGTAATGAATGAAGTGGCAATTGTAGAAATGATGATTGGCAAAGATGTAGCACCTACAGCGATAACAGTGCTTAAGTTTAGACCAAAGCCCAATAAAATAACAGCATATTGTAAAACTTTTTTAGAAGTGAATGTAATACCACTTTTTAAGATATCTTTTTCGCGAACAAATTTTGATAATAGCATACCAAGTAAAATGGCAAAAACAGGACCGCCAATGATTTCAAATTCTTTACCTAAAAAATAAGCAGGTAAGGCTAAGACGAAACAAAGAAATACTCCTTGAAAGCGGTCTTTAATTAATAACATATAATAACACCTCCTATATTTAATTACCTATTAAATATTTATTTTTAATTGGTAATTTTTATAACAAGGAGATATTTTAACTTATTTTTTTATTTTGTGCAAGTTTATAAGTTTTATTTTTGTGTTAATTCATAGATATCTAAACGACGATGTCTTAAAAGTGGTATCTGTTCACGAACGAGATTAATTTCATTTAAATTTATAGTTGTAAATAAAGCAGTTTCTTCAAAATCTGCTTGATTTAAAATTTTTCCCCATGGTGAAACAATAATGCTATGACCATAAGAATGATAAGAAGCATTTAAATTTCTAGCAGGAGCTGTACCAATGGTGAATACTTGATTATCTACAGCACGACTTTGGAATAATAATTCCCAATGAAGTGGGCCTGTGGTCATATTGAAAGCAGCGGGAACAAGGATAATTTTTGCTCCTAAATTTACCATTAATCGAGCGAGTTCAGGGAAGCGGAAATCATAACAAATGCACAATCCAATTTTGCCCCATTTCGTATCGAAGACAGTGATATTATTACCAGCAGATAAAGTATCTGATTCTTTAAAGCGTTGACCATTTTTCACATCAATATCGAATAAATGCATTTTGCGATGTTTAGCGATGCAATTACCATTATTATCAAAGACATAAGCTGTATTAAATAAATGATTTTGGACATCTTTTTCAGGAATAGAGCCTGCACTTAAATAGATATTATATTTTTTAGCTAGATTTTGACAAAATTTGTAAGTAATATCTCCTTCGAATTCAGCATATAAAGGAAAAGATTTATTATCATAAGGACAGTTAAACATTTCTGGTAAGGTTACAATGTCAGGCTGAAGATGAAGAAATTTTTTGAGATAAGCTTCAATGTAATTTAATGTTTGTTCCTTTGAAGATAAGACTTTTGTTTGTAATTGTAAAATATTAAGCATAGATACCTCCAAGAATATTATTGTTATATTGACAATTATAAAGCTAAATCATATAATTTCACTATGAAATATTAAATAATAAGAGGTTGGAAAAATGAAAAAAATAATTTTAGCTATAACTTGTGCGTCAATTATTAGTAGTGTAAATAGTTTTGGTGTGGCAAATGCACATTATCATGATTATCATGGACATCATGATATGAATATAAATACGCAGACAAATCGTCTAAATTTTGACCCATTAATCAATAATGAAATTGTAGATAGTATGCATATGCCGATGATGAATGAAGAATTTGTACAAAGTGGCAATGTGGATAAAGATTTTATCGCTAATATGATACCACATCATCAAGGTGCAATAGATTCTGCAAAATTAATTTTAGAATATGGCAGTAATGAAGAAGTAAAAGCAATAGCTCGTAATATTATAAAGACACAGACAAAAGAAATTGAAGATTTCAATGAGCTTTTAGCTAATGGAGATTTTAGCAATAGTAATTTAAGTGAAAAAGCTTATGCTGAATTTGTGGCTAAAGAAAAAGAAAATATGGCGGAAATGATGAATAAAATGATTGCTGTAACTAGAACTCGCGATAAAAAAACAGCAGATTATACTTTTGTTTTGGCAATGAAATATCATCATGAAGGTGCGCTAGAAGCTAGTAAACAGATTTTAGTATATACAAAAAATCCGCAAATAAGAAAAATTGCTAAAAATATCATTAAAGACCAAGCAAAAGAAATAAAACAATTTGATAAATTAATAGAGCAAGGTTTATAATAAATGAGAATGTAAATTAAATATATTTTTTATAATGAATGGTTTACATTTGTCAAAGCAAAACGTATAATAATCTTTATGTGTTTTGATTTAGTATTTATTTAAGGAGGAATTTACCCGTGAAATGGGCTGAAATTAGCATTCAAACTTCACATGAGGCTACTGAAGCTGTAGCAGAGATTTTTCATGAACTTGGAGCATCTGGTGTATTAATTGAAGACCCAGAACTTGTGAATACTTATATTCATTCTGGAGCTTGGGATTATACAGATATACCACTTGCTGAAGAAACAGAAGTTGTTACAGTGAAAGCATGGCTTCCTACTGATGAGGATTTACCAAGTAAATTAGAACAGTTGCGTTTGCATATTGATGAAATGAGCCAATTTTTAGATAAGGGTTCAGGCGTGATTAATTGCAGTGAAATCCAAGATGAAGATTGGGCTAATAATTGGAAGCAATTTTTCCATCCAGAACGCATTGGTGAAAAAATTGTAGTAAAGCCATCTTGGGAAGAATACACTCCATTAGATAATGATATAGTAATTGAATTAGACCCTGGTATGGCATTTGGTACAGGTACACATGCTACAACATCTATGTGCATTCAATTATTAGAAGAATATGTAAAACCAGAAATGAAAGTTTTCGATGTTGGTACAGGTAGTGGTATTTTAGCAATTGCTGCTTCCAAATTAGGAGCAAAAGATATCGAGGCTGCAGATTATGATAATGTGGCAGTTGATGTTGCCAGAGAAAATATCGAAAAAAATCATGAATGTGAAAATATCAAGATTTTCCAAAGCGATTTATTAAAAAATATGAATGGCAAAGCTGATTTAATTATAGCTAATATTATAGCAGATATCATTATTCGCATGTTTAATGATGTAGATAATTATTTAAATCAGCATGGTGCTATTTTGACAAGTGGTATAATTGCTGACCGTATAGCAGATGTTACTAAAGCTGCTGAAGAACATGGCTTTATGGTAGAAAAAATGAATGAAAAAGCTGGTTGGGCTGCGATTATTTTCCGTCGTAAGGAAGATATGCAATGAGACGTTTATTTATAGATGAATGTCTAAGTGAAGATATCATGATTAAAGGCGATGATGCAAAACATCTTCTTTATGCTATGAGAGTAAGACCTGAACAGGTTTTTACTATTGTTGATAGAGAAAGTAAAGTAGCACAGGCAAAAGTAATCTCTTGTACGAGTGATACAGTGCAATTAAAATTATTGCAGTATATAGAAGATGCTGATACAGAAGCACCTATAGAAGTAGTCGTTGCACAATGTTTACCTAAAGGCGATAAAATGGAATTTATCGTGCAAAAAGCGGTGGAATTAGGAGCATCAAGTGTTGTTCCTGTAGTTAGCCGTCATTGTGTAGTGAAATATGATGATAAGAAAAAATTAGCTCGTCAACAAAAATGGCAGAAAATCGCTGATGAAGCAGTAAAACAGTGCGGTAGAACAATAAAGCCGACAGTTGAAGCTATTGTGAGTTTAGAGCAATTAGCAAAAGATTATGCGGATTATACTCGTTTTATTTGCTATGAAGCAGAAGATGAGCAAAGTTTTAAAGAAATGTTACAATCAGCAGATAGTAAAAAATATCTTATCTTGATTGGCCCAGAAGGTGGTTTTGCTCCAGAAGAAGTGCAATTATGCAAAGATGCTGGATTTAAAAGTATATCTATGGGAAAACGTATTTTGCGAGCTGAAACTGCATCAATTGCAGCACTTACTATCGTCATGTATGAAAAAGGCGATTTAGGTTGTATTTATTAATTTTTGATTTAGATTTAATATTAAAGATTTTTGTTTAGTATAACTATCTTATAGGAGACTGTAATTTAGTTATACTAATTTTATATTAGTAGTTTTTTAGTTTTATTTTAATTGAGGAAGTGAAATTTTGCCAAAAGTTGCATTAACAACACTTGGTTGTAAAGTTAATCAAGTAGAAACAGAAATTATGGAAGGTCTATTTCGTAATCGTGGCTATGAAATAGTGGATTTTTCTGAACCTGCTGATTTTTATATTATAAATACTTGTTCTGTTACTCACTTAGGTGAGCGCAAATCTCGTCAATTAATTCGTAGAGCAAATCGTTTAAATGATAATGCTATCATAGCTGTAACAGGGTGCTATGCACAGATTGCTTCTGATGAAATCAGCAAGATTGAAGGTGTTCGCGTAGTAATCGGTACTAAACAGCGCGATAAAATAGTTGATTTGGTGGAAAAAGCAGCTCGTGAAGATGGTTTATTTAATGAAGTAAATGATGTTATGCATATGCATGAATTTGAAGATATCCCTCTTTATGGTACACCACATCGCACAAGAGCCTTCTTAAAAATTCAAGATGGTTGTTGTAATTTCTGTTCATATTGTATTATTCCATATACTAGAGGGCCTATTCGTTCACGTAAATTGGAAAGTATAAAAACAGCAGTAGACCAATTAGTAGAAGAAAATTTCCATGAAATAGTATTTACTGGTATTCATTTAGGTGCTTATGGTAGAGATTTTAAAGGTGAAAATATTTCTTTAAGCGATGCTGTAGAAATTTGTTTAGCTAATGAAAATTTAAAAAGATTGCGACTAGGTTCTTTAGAGTCTATTGAAATATCTCCTAGATTATTGGAATTAGTGAAGACTCATAAACGCTTTACTAAGCATTTACATTTACCACTACAAGCGGGTAGTGATGAGATTTTAAAAGCGATGAACCGCCATTATACTACAGCAGAATTTGCTAGATTGATAGAAAATATTCGCCGTGAAGTTCCAGATATTGCTATATCTACAGATATTATCGTTGGTTTCCCTGGAGAAACAGATGAATTATTCCAAAAATCTTTGGAATTTGCTAAATCTATGGGATTTATGAAAATGCATGTATTCCCTTATTCTAAACGAGCAGGTACTCCAGCTGCCAAAATGACAAATCAAATTGATGAAGCAGTGAAAAAACAAAGAGTTCATTTGATGCAAAAGATGGCAGAACAATCAGCAACTGAGTTCTATCAAAGATTTTTAGGACGCGAATTAGAAGTTTTATTTGAACAAGAACAAGATGGTTATATGGAAGGCTTGACTTCAAATTATATAAGAGTATATATCAAAAATGATGGAGAAATAACTTCTGGTGATATTCGCCTTGTAAAATTAGTTAAATTATTTAAAGATGGTATTTTAGGTGAATTAATTTAAAATTTGTCTAAATAAAAAAAGGATTTTACTAATTTTATAACGAATATATATATAGTTATAGAGTTAGTATTAAAGTTTAAGTAAATTTTATTTAAACTAGGTATATATTAAATATTTATTTGATATGTCAATTCTATACTAATTAAACTATAAAAGGAGGTGCCTTATATGTCAGATTGTATTTTTTGTAAAATAGCAAATAAAGAAATTCCAACTCAAGCTGTATATGAAGATGACATGGTCATTGCTTTTAATGATTTAGAGCCACAAGCTCCTGTTCATGTATTAGTTATTCCTAAAAAACATATTGCTAGTCTTCTTGCAACAACTGCTGAAGATAAAGAACTTTTAGCACATATCACTTGTGAAGTAATGCCTATGCTTGCTAAAAAATTGAATATTGCAGAAACTGGCTTCCGTACTGTAGCAAATACAGGGGAAGAGGGTGGCCAAACAGTTCAGCACCTTCATTTCCACCTACTTGGCGGTCGCTCTATGCAATGGCCACCAGGCTGATAAAAAAATCATATCAAATTTGTATATAATTGCAGGTTATGGTTGACAATGCACTTATAAGCAAGGTATAATATTTGGGTATGATTATTAAGTACAACACTCCCGTGTTAGGTGGAGGGGAGGGAAATATAAATGTCATCTGAAATCAAAGTTGGTAAAAACGAAACAATTGATAGCGCTCTCCGTAGATTTAAACGTACTTGCCAGAAAGCTGGTACTTTAGCTGAAGTTAGAAAACGTGAGCATTATGAAAAACCAAGCGTAAAACGCAAAAAGAAATCAGAAGCTGCTAGAAAACGCAGATACAGAGCTTAATTAGCTCACAAACGGAGGTAATTCATATGTCACTTAAAGCCCAGTTAATGGACGACATGAAAGCTGCTATGAAAGCCAAAGAAGACGGAAAACAGAAACTTGCTGTTATCCGCATGGTTCGTTCAGCTATTCGTCAGACTGAAATTGATGGTCAAAAAGAACTTGATGATAACGATATAATTGCACTTATTAGCAAAGAAGTAAAAATGCGTAAAGATTCTATAGATGAATTTAAAAAAGGCGGTCGTGAAGATTTAGTCGCACAGACTGAAGCTGAAATTGCCGTTTTAATGCCATATTTACCAGAACAGTTATCAGAAGAAGAAGTTAGAACGTTGGTTAAAGAAGCAATTGCTGCTACTAATGCAACAACTCCTAAAGATATGGGTAAAGTCATGGGACAGCTCATGCCTAAAGTTAAAGGACGCGCTGACGGAAAAATGGTTAATACCATCGTCAAAGAATTACTAGGTTAATTATGAAAACAGATAAGATTACTAGATAGTGGTCTTATCTGTTTTTTTATATAAATTTATTAGGTGTAGGTGAAGGAATATGCAAGAAAAACAAAATGATTTTACGAAAAATAGTATGGCATATAATATTATGAGTTTAGCTATTCCTATGACCATAGCACAGTTGATAAATGTTTTATATAGTCTTGTAGATAGAATGTACATAGGGCATTTAGCACAAAATTCTACTTTAGCTTTGACGGGATTAGGAATTACTTTTCCTATTATTATGTTAGTTACAGCAGTTACTAATTTATTTGGTATGGGTGGAGCACCACTTTGTTCTATCGCTAGAGGTAGAGGCGATGATGAAAGGGCAGAAAAAATAATAGGTAATTCTTTTGCCATGCTGATTATCTGTAGTTGTATTTTAATAATTATTGGCTTAGTGATGAAAAAGTCCTTATTATATTTATTTGGGGCAAGTGATGAAACATATCCTTATGCTAATGAATATTTCTCTATTTATATTTGGGGAAGTATTTTTGTAATGGTAGGACTAGGCATGAATACTTTTATTAATGCTCAAGGTTTTGCAAAAAAAGGAATGCTCACTATATTAATTGGTGCGATAATTAATATTATCTTAGACCCTATTTTTATCTTTGGTTTAGATTTAGGTATAAAAGGTGCTGCTATCGCTACTGTCATTGCACAATTTATTTCAGCATCATGGGTATTGCATTTTTTATTTAGTGATAAGGCAATTTATCGCATTAAAAAATCTTGCATGAAATTAGATTTTAAATTAATAAAAGAAATTGTTTCTCTAGGATTTTCAGGTTTTGTTTTTGCCACTACAGGGAGTTTAGTGCAGATTGTCTGCAATAATGTATTGTTATTTTGGGGCGGAAATATTTATGTAGGCATAATGACAGTACTAAATTCTATACGTGATGTTTTGCAAATGACAATAGAAGGCATTCGCTCAGGTGCTCAACCTGTTATCAGTTATAATTATGGTGCAGGGCAATATTTACGTGTAAGGCAGGGCATAAAATTTTTGACAAAGATAGCACTATTATATACAAGTATAGCTTGGTGCATATTAGATTTTTTCCCAGAGTTTTTTATTCATCTATTTAATAGTGAAGAAGAAATGTTATTGCTTGGCGTGCCAGCATTACATATATATTTTTTAGGATTTTTTATGATGGCTTTTCAATCTGCTGGACAGACAACGTTTATATCGTTAGGCATGGGAAAATATGCAACGTTTTTTTCGCTGTTTCGTAAAGTCATTTTAGTTATCCCATTGACGATTTTTTTACCAAATTTATGGGATTTAGGTGTATATGGAGTCTTTTATGCTGAAATGATTTCAAATTTTGTGGGCGGTATAGCATGTTTTTCTACTATGATGATGGTCGTCTGGAGACGATTAGGAAAATTAAATAAATAAGTAAGAATAAGTAATTTAAACTATTGTTTAGATTACTTATTTTTTTATAAAAAGGTTTATTATGAGATATTGTCGAATATATTATTTATATTGTTGAATAGAAAAATAAAAGGAAGTGATAATATGGACTTTATTATAGATTCAAGTATATTGCAATCATTGCTTTTGAGTGTTATATTTCTAGCTATTTTAGTAGAGATAAAAACAGGAGGTACAGGCATAGGGGCATTACTAGGTATCATAGCAGCTGGCGTATTTTTTGGCAGTAGTTATGTGAAAGGTTTAGTCAGTTTATATCAGATTGCAATATTTATTGTGGGGATTATTTTTATCATAATTGAAATATTAACCCCAACAATAGGATTACTTGCAGGACTCGGAGTAGTAGCCATATTATATAGTTTGATTTTAGCTATGGGTGGCGATATTGATGCAATGTTGATGATGGCAATTTCTTTTGTTATTGCGATAATAATTTTTGCATTGATAATAAAAAAATTACCTACGAGCAAATTATGGAGTAAAATAATTTTGACAAAGACATCTTCTAGTGAAGAAGGTTATGTAAGTAGCGTAGATTATTCAAGATATTTGCATAAAGAAGGGATTGTTTTGACAGAACTAAGACCTTCTGGAAGTGTGAAAATTGATGATGATGTATTAGATGTTGTATCTGAAGGTAGTTATATCAGTAAAGGCGAAAAAATTCGTGTAGTAAAAATTGAAGGTATGCGTATTATTGTACGTAAAATCTAAAATAAATTTAAGGAGGATTAATCATGGAAGCGATTATCGGTTCTGGTTTTATCGTAGTAATTGTCATTGTGGCGATTATGTTATTTTTGCATTTTGTACCTATAGGATTGTGGATTTCAGCATTAGCATCAAATGTTCATGTAGGTATATTTACATTAGTTGGTATGAGAATGCGTAGAGTTCCGCCACAAAAAATTGTATTGCCACTAATCAAGGCAAATAAAGCAGGATTAAGTGTCAATGTAAATCAACTTGAAGCACATTATTTAGCTGGCGGTAATGTGGATAAAGTAGTCGATGCACTCATTGCTGCTCATAGAGCGCAAATACCACTTCCATTTGAACGCAGTGCAGCTATTGACCTTGCAGGTCGTGATGTATTAGAAGCTGTACAAATGAGCGTAAATCCAAAAGTTATTGAAACACCTGTTGTATCTGCTGTGGCTAGAAATGGTATTGAATTAAAAATTAAAGCAAGGGTTACAGTTCGAGCTAATATTGATAGATTAGTCGGTGGTGCTGGTGAGCCTACAATTATTGCTCGTGTTGGTGAAGGGATAGTAACATCAGTTGGTTCTTCAGAAGCTCATACAGATGTACTTGCTAATCCAGATGATATATCTAAAACTGTACTTGGCAAAGGTTTGGATGCGGGAACAGCTTTTGAAATTTTATCCATTGATATAGCCGATGTTGATGTAGGCAGAAATATCGGTGCAGAACTTCAGACAGACCAAGCAGAAGCTGATAAACGTATAGCTCAAGCAAAAGCCGAAGAAAGACGTGCTATGGCTGTGGCTAAAGAACAGGAAATGAAAGCATATACTCAAGAAATGGAAGCTCGTGTAGTTGAAGCTCAATCAGAAGTTCCACACGCATTAGCAAAAGCTCTTCGTGAAGGTAAACTTGGTGTAATGGATTATTATAATTTAAATAATATCAATGCTGATACGCAAATGCGAGAAGCAATAAGTAAAACAGGAGATAGTACAGTCCCACAAGGACAAGTACCAATAAAATAATTTATCATGGAAGGATTAGCACCTTTTCTGCTCTTTTTGTTTTTTATGATAATAAATATCTATACTGGTCAAAAACGTAGAGAGCAAAAAAAGAAACAAAAACAAGAATTTCCTGATATATATGATAATCCATCACCAAGACAAAATAGAAAAAGAAATCTTGATTATATGATGGCAAAGCCAAAGGTGAACAATGATAATATTGAAATTGTGGCAAATGATTTACAACAAGAAAAAATAAATGATTTAGCACAATATATCGATAAATATGAACAGGATTTGCAAAATAGATATCAAGAAAAATTAAAGCAAAATAGAACTAATCTACAGGCAAAAGATTTTATTCAACAAACAGAGATAAAAGCTGTAGATAAGGATAAAAAAATACAAATAGATATTGAAAAAGAGCATATAATAAAAGCAATAACGTATGCTCAAGTTTTAGAACAACCAAAATCACTGCAATATTTAAAGCAATTTGGTATAAAACGCGTAATTCATAAAGATTAAAATAAAGCTATAATCATTAGGAATTTTAAGAAAAATAAAATTTTATAATGGTTATAGCTTTTTTTATTTATATAATTTATAATAGAAAAGGATTGATTTTCATAAAAATTTAATAAGAAGTCTTTAAGTAATTTTTTGGTAAAAAGATTTAGCACTATAGAATGAATATGTTATAATGAGAATATGACTATTACTTTAAAAATAATGGAGGGCGAATGCTTTTGCCAAATTTTGCAGAAATAAAAATACCTTTTCAAGACAGAGCAGAAACAATTGGTATTCTTGGTGAAAATGATGAATTTTTGCGAGTTTTAAATGATAGTTTTGCCTGTCGTATTGTTGGTAGAGGTACAGATTTATCAATCAATGGTGAAGAAGGAGAAGTAAATGCTGCCAGTCAAGTCATTGAAGCTTTGCTTTTATTGTATAGACAAGGTACAAAGCTTACAATGCATGAGGTTCGATATAGTATAAAGCTGGTTAAAGCAGGTCAATCTAATGAATTAAAATCTTTATTTACAGATGTATTGACTGTTACTTCAAGAGGAAAATGCGTTCGACCAAAGACTATTGGACAGAAAATTTATATTGATGCTATTCGTCGTCATAGCATAACTTTTGGTTTAGGTCCAGCTGGTACAGGGAAAACTTATTTAGCTGTAGTCATGGCTGTTATGGCACTTCGCAATAATGAAGTAGATAAACTTATTTTGACTCGTCCAGCAGTTGAAGCAGGAGAACGTTTGGGCTTTTTACCTGGTGATTTACAAGAAAAAATCGATCCATATTTAAGACCGCTATATGATGCATTACAAGATATTTTAGGTTTAGAAGCTTATCAAAAATTATTAGCTAGAAATATCATTGAAATAGCACCGCTTGCATATATGCGTGGTCGCACATTAGAAAGAGCTTTTGTCATCTTAGATGAAGCTCAAAATACTACACCTAGACAGATGAAGATGTTTTTAACTCGTTTAGGTTTTGGTTCAAAAATGGTAGTAAATGGTGATTTGAGTCAGATTGATTTGCCAAGAGGTAGTGGCTCAGGTTTGACACAGGCGACAAAAATATTAGATGGATTAGAAGGTATTTCTGTGATACATTTTGATGATAGAGATGTTATTCGTCATGATGTTGTTGCACGAATTATTAGAGCTTATGATGCTTATGAAGCTGCTAATTTGCCTAGTGAGAATAAAGATAAGAATTTCTATAAACATAGTTGATAAAGTAATAAATAACAAATTTAATTTACTAAATGGGAGATTTTATTATGGAAATAATTTTAAGCAATTTACTTGAAAATCTTGAAGTAGATGAAAAATTAAGTGATACAGTGAAAGAAGCTGTAGAAAAAGTTGGTCAATTATATGCTTTAGATAATGCAGAAGTGAGCATTACGCTTACAGATAATGAACATATTCATGAAATAAATCGTGAATATAGAAAAGTGGATAGACCAACAGATGTAATATCTTTTGCTTTGAATGAAGGTGATGAACCTAATATTGAAGGAGAAATTCCTGTAAATATGTTAGGTGATATTATTATTTCTGTAGAAAAAGCGATAGAACAAGCTGGCGATTATGGTCATAGTGTTCGTCGTGAAATAGCATTTTTGACAGTTCATGGTATGCTTCATTTGTTGGGATATGACCATATAGAAGAAGCTGACCGTGTAGAAATGCGAAAAGAAGAAGATTTTGTTATGGAACAATTAGGAATAAGTAGAGATTAAAAAGGAGTTAATTTTTTGGAGAATAAACATTTTAAATCAGGTTTTGTAGCAGTTATTGGTAGACCAAATGTAGGAAAATCTACATTGATAAACAGTCTTATTGGACAGAAAATAGCGATAATGTCTGATAAACCACAGACTACACGCAATAAAATTATGTGTGTATTGACTACAGATAATGAACAAGTAATTTTCTTAGATACGCCAGGTATTCATAAACCTTTGCATAAATTAGGTGAATACATGGTAAAAGCAGCAGAAGGCACATTAAAAGAAGTTGATGCTATTTTATTTGTAGTTGATGCTACTGAAGATTTAGGTGGCGGTGAACGTTATATTATGGAACGTTTGCAAGCTACAAAAAAACCAGTTATTTTGATTGTAAATAAATTGGATTTAATTGATAGACAATCCGTATTGCCGATAATTGAAAAATATATGAAAGCATATGATTTTGCAGGTGTAGTGCCAATTTCTGCTAAAGAAAAAATGAATTTGGATAGCTTACTTGCAGAATTAAATAAATATTTACCAGAAGGGCCACAGTATTATCCAGCAGATACAGTAACTGACCAACCAGAACGTTTGATAGCTGCGGAAATGATACGTGAAAAGGTACTTCATTTGACTCGTGATGAAATACCACATGCTATAGCTGTAGATATTGAGGAAATGAAATCCCGTGCTAATGATAAAGTTTATATTCGTGCAACTATCTATGTTGAACGTGAATCACAAAAGGGAATTGTCATTGGTAAACGTGGTGCATTATTAAAAGAAATAGGGGCATTAGCTCGCAAAGATATCGAGACAATGCTTGGCTCTAAAACTTATTTAGATTTGTGGGTAAAAGTCAAGAAAGATTGGCGCGACCGCAGTAATGTACTTCGTGAATTAGGTTTTAGAGATTGATAAAGGAAGACGTGCTTAACATGATGAATAGATTATCACATTATTTTATTAATGGGCTTATAGTATTAGTACCAATTGTTATAACTTATTTTGTAATTGCTACAGTATTTGCTTTAGTAGAAGGTATTGTAGAAAGTTATATACCACTTAAATTTCCAGGTGCAGGTGTAGCCTTATTAATTATCGTTATTTTAGTTGCTGGCTGGATAACATCAACTTGGACATGGGCTTCTCAGCGAATTATCAGCTATTTTGAAACAGTAGTAGATAAAATTCCAGTTGTAAAATTTATTTACAATAGTGTTAAGCGTGTTTCTACAATGTTATTTGAATCAAAAACGATGTTTAGTCAAGTCGTTTTAATTCCTTATCCACATCCAAATGTAAAAACTATTGGATTTTTAATGCCAAAACCATCATCATTACTTGCTCCATATTTAAGTAAAGATGAAGAATATGAATCTGTATTTTTACCATGGAGTTTAAATATGACTTCTGGATTTAATGTATTTGTACCTAAAAAAGATATAATTTATGTGGATATCTCTGTAGAAGATGCTTTTCAATATATATTGACAGCTGGTGGTGTAATGCCAGGTGCTGATGTAAAAGCAGATTTAGCAAAAATACAAGAAGTTAAGGAAAAAATGGAAAAAGCTCAACAAGAAAAAAATATAGATTCTGTTGAAAACAAGTAAAATATTAAAAGGGAAAATAAACTAATATGGCTATTTATACAACAGAAGTATTAGTTTTAGGTGTAAAAAATTGGGGTAACGCAGATAAAATCGTTACCCTTTTATCACCTACTTATGGAAAAATAACAGCAGCAGCATATGGTTGTCGACGTCCTAAAAGTCCATTAGCAGCATCTATGCAACCTTTTTCATGGTTAGATATTCAATTATCTAAAGGCGAAAAGATGGATACAGTTCGCCAGTGTGAACATAAAGGATTTTTTTCTGATTTATATGAGGATTTGACGGCAATGGCATATGCTTCTTTTATTGCAGAATTAGCTAAAGAATTATGCAGTGAAGATGAGCCACAAGCAGAGATTTATGAAAAATTATTAAAGATTTTGCCTTGTCTAACAAAATTTAATCCTCGTATTTGTGCTTTAGCTAGTGCTTATCAGATTTTTGAATATACTGGCTGTCAACTTCATTATAGTCAGTGTGCATTATGTGGAAGTAAAATTGAAGGAGATTGTCATTTTGATGCCATGCAAGGTGGAGCAATCTGCACATCTTGTAGTCAAGGAAAGCAGATAAATTATCCAGCTTCTGTAAGATTATTTATAGAACATCTTTTACATTTAGATTGGGACAATCCACCTAAATTTCAAGTAAAAGGTATTGATTTGATAAATGCTGAAAAAATTCTATTAGATTATATACAATCCTTAATTGGTAAGCCTTTTAAATCGCTTACTTTTATTAAGCAAGTTACAAGTTTATCGTAAATAAATTTTATAAAAATATTTGCAAAATTTATTCAAAAAAGCAGGATTTTTAGCTATATATGCAGAATATAATTAATATAAAATAACTTGAAAATATATTATAATCAAGGCACCAAGGAGGGTTTGGTTATGGATAACGTAAAACGTATTTTAGTTCCAATCGATAGCTCTGAAATTGCTGAACGTGCTATGCAACAGGCTATAAAAATTAATCGCTTTAATGAAGCAGAAGTTCATATTTTATATGTAGCAGATATTAATAAGTTAGCAATTAATGCTTATTTGTCTGGTAACGTATTGATTGAAATTGAAAAAGCAGGTCAACGCATTTTAAATGCAGCAAAAGAATTGTTCCCAGAAGGAATGAAAATTGTTTGTGCATATAGAACTGGAGACCCAGCTGAAGCAATTAGAGATTATGAAAAAGAAATTTCTGCAGATTTAATTGTTATGGGTAGTAGAGGTTTAGGTCTTGTACGAGGTGTATTGCTTGGTAGCGTAAGTAAATATGTGTTAGAACATGCCAAATGCCCAGTTTTGATTGTAAAATAATATAAATATTAATTAAAAAACTAACCCCAATAATTAGTACATTCTAGTTATTGGGGTTTTTGTTTTGTATTGAATTTAATTTGTATTAATAGGGTTAATATCCACTGTTATATTTTTATCAATATCTACTTTACATTCACGCAAATAATTTCGTAAGGTATCTAAATAATTTGTTTTTAATAGTAAATTAAAGCGATACATTCCTTTGAAATTTGCGATTAAAGATGGAGCAGGGCCCATGACAATAATATTTTTATTATCTTGAAATTTATCTTTGATGAGTTTTTTTAAATTTTGTGCTTTAGTTAAAGCATTTTCTTCATTTTCGTCTTGAATTATTAATTTTATAAGCTGACAGAAAGGCGGATAATACATAGCTTTACGCAATAAAATTTCTTCATTATAAAAATGATTATAATCTTGTTGAATACCGCATTGTACAGCATAATGTTCTAAATTATACGTTTGTACGATTACTTGTCCACGTTTATTTTTTCTACCAGCACGACCAGCCGTTTGAGTTATTAAACCAAAACAACGTTCGCCTGCTCTAAAATCTGGTAAATTTAGGCTAGAGTCTGCACTTATGATGCCAACAGCTGTTACAGTAGGTATATCATGACCTTTAGCGACCATTTGTGTACCTAATAAAATATCATATAGACCAGCTTTAAATTGCCTTAAGATATCTAAATGAGCGAATTTTTTGCCAGTAGTATCTCTATCTAAGCGAATTATTCTAGCTTGAGGAAATAAAGTGGATAATTCTTCTTCAAGTTTTTCTGTTCCTGAGCCGAAAAATTTAATATATTTACTATTACATTTTGGGCAGATAGTAGGAACAGTTTCGGTGATATCACAATGATGGCATTGTAAAATACCACGGCGATGATAAACAAGTGGTAAACCGCAGTATTTGCATTTGATAACATGACCGCAAGCTCTGCACATTACAAAAGTAGAAAAACCTCTGCGATTTAACATGATGATAATTTGTTCTTTTTTAGCTAGAGTATCTGCAATTAATTCTTTTAGTTTTAAAGAAATAATTTTTCGATTGCCCATGCGTAGTTCTTCACGCATGTCCACTCCTTCAATATATGGTAAGGGGAGGTTATCTATTCGATTAGGCATTTTTAATAAAACATATTCGCCTATTTGCGCTTTGTAATAACTCTCTAAAGAAGGTGTAGCACTACCCATGATTAAAGTAGCATGATAAATTTCAGCCATTTTTTCAATGATATCATGACTGTGGTATCGAGGTGATTCATCTTGCTTATATGAAGGATCATGTTCTTCGTCCATTACAATTAAGCCTAAATCTTCAAATGGAGCAAATAATGCTGAACGAGCTCCAATGATGATACCTACTTGTTTCGTGCGAATTCGCCAAAATGTATCATTTCTTTCTCCAACGGATAATCTACTATGAATAACAGCGACATCATCAGTAAAATATTCTTTAAAGGAAGTTACTAATTGCCCTGTAAGGACGATTTCAGGAACTAATATAAGGACTTGTTTACCTAAAGCACGTGCTTTTAAAGCCATTTCTATATAGATTTGAGTTTTGCCACTACCTGTAACGCCATATAGTAAAAATTTTTGCTTTCCTTGATGTTGAGCTATTTCTATATTTTTTAAGGCTGTCATTTGCTCTGATGTTAGCTTTTTATTTGTATTTTGTTTAGTAGTTATTTGGTGATAGCTATCTCGCAATATTTGTTTCTTTTCTAATTTTATATAGTCTAAATCAGCAAGTGCTTTTAACGTAGGTAGAGAGATTTTTTCATTTGCTAAATCTTTAGTAGAAGCTTCTTTTATTTTAGCTAAATATAATAGAGCTTTTTTTTGAGCTGGTTTATTTTTTAAAGTTGCTAAAATATCATCATTAACTGTTACATTTAAAGAAGCATAAGTGATATAAATTTTATTAGCTTTTGTTTTATAAGTATAATCTCGGATAATTAGTTTTTTGGCGATGAGTTTATCTAATAAAGAAGATAAATTATCAATTGTGCTGAATTTATGTCGTAAAGTCAATAAATCAGTATTTTTTTGTAGAGAAAGATATTCAAGCAAAGATATTTCAATTGCTGATAGTTTATTTTTAGGGAATAAATCATATTCTTGTTGGTTGATATTAAAAATAGGGCGAATTTGTACACTATTTTTTCCGGGGATAAATAACCGCATAGTTTCGCCTAAAGAACATAGATAAAAATCAGCCATCCATTTGGCGGTAGTATACATTTGAGGTGTAAACCAAGCTTCCGTATCAATAATATCTTTGATTTCTTTTAATTTAGTTATATCTATATTATGTTCATTATTTGCATATATTTTAATAATAAAGCCTTCCATAATTCTATTGCCGAAAGGTACTAAAACACGACAACCTTCTTTTAAAATATCAAATTTCTCAGGAATTATATAAGTGTAAGCCTTAGCAATACTTTTAACGGGAATATTAATATATATATCTGCAAGTTTTTTCATATAATCACGTACCTAATCAAGTAATATGTTTATATTATAATATATCTATTTAATTTTAGAAAATAAGAAAATATGAGAGAGGATATTTTATATGTATTACAGAATTTTATAATTAAAATAATTTGCGTGAAGGAGAATTTTTATGAATCCATTATTAAGAAGATTATTGCTAATTATATTGGGAATATCGATAGCATTTTCGTTTTTATCGTTTTTTTCGGCAAAATAGATTGAAAGGAGATTTTATAATGTTAAAAAACAGAATTAAAAAATCTATTGGTATTTTAACTATGGCATGTTTCTTAGCAACACCTATTAGTTATGTCATAAGTGCAAATACAACAGAGGCTGCTCCACCACCTCCACCTAGACATAGGATGGCACCACCTCCACCACCACAGCATAAAGCACCAGATTGGAAAAAAGCACCACCACCTCATCAAGACAGATGGAAGCCGGCACCTAAAAAACAAGATCCACCGCCTCCACCACCTAGACATAGTCGTCATAGATAAAATAAAACCTCTGATAAATAATTTATCAGAGGTTTTTTATATAATATTATTATAAACCAGCTTGTTTTCTTAATGTTTCAGCTTTATCAGTATGTTCCCAAGGAAGATCTACATCTGTACGACCGAAATGACCATAAGCTGCTGTTTGAGCATAAATTGGACGGCGTAAGTCTAATTCTTTAATGATACCTGCTGGGCGAAGGTCAAAGTTATCATTTACAAGTTTTGTGATAACGTCTTCAGCTACTTTATTAGTGCCAAAAGTATTGATGCTGATAGATACAGGTTTTGCAACACCAATAGCGTATGCTAATTGGATTTCACATTTATCAGCAAGACCAGCAGCTACGATATTTTTAGCTACATAACGAGCGGCATATGCTGCAGAACGGTCTACTTTTGTTGGATCTTTACCGGAGAAAGCTCCGCCACCATGACGAGCCATACCACCATAAGTATCAACAATGATTTTGCGACCAGTAAGACCAGTATCACCTTGTGGACCACCGATAACGAATTTACCAGTAGGATTGATGAAATATTTTGTTTCAGCTGTTAAAAGTTCAGCAGGAACAACAGGTTTAATTACTTTTTCCATGAGGTCTTGTTTAATTTGTTCTAAAGTAACATCTGGGTCATGTTGAGTGGAGATAACAATAGTATCTACAGCAACAGGTTTACCATCTTCATAAACAACTGTTACTTGAGTTTTACCATCTGGACGAAGATAAGAGAGTTCACCAGATTTTCTAACTTCAGTAAGACGACGAGCGAGTTTATGAGCTAAAGCGATAGGAAGAGGCATATATTCAGGAGTTTCATTTGTAGCATAACCGAACATCATACCCTGGTCACCAGCACCGAGATCTGTTTCGTCTGCTTCGCCTTCTTTTGCTTCTAAAGATTTATCTACACCCATAGCAATATCAGGGGACTGTTCATCAATAGATAAAGAAATACCACAAGTATCGCAGTCTAAACCGAATTTTGCACGAGTATAACCGATATTGCGGATAGTTTCACGAACGATAGATGGAATATCTACATAGCAATCAGTGGATATTTCACCAGCTACATGGATTTGACCAGTCATAGCGAAAGTTTCACAAGCTACACGACCATTTGGATCTTTGGCTAAAATTGCATCTAAAATGCTATCAGAAATTTGGTCTGCTACTTTATCAGGATGACCTTCAGTAACAGATTCAGAAGTAAATAATACTCTGTTGGACATTTAGGAACCTCCTAGTATATTTTTTTATATCTTAACAATTAAAAAATAACATAAAAAAAACTCTCTAAACTTAAACGCGAGAGAGTTTATATCCATCTCTCATCTTCTAAGTAAAACTTAAAGGATTTGGCACCGTTTGATAAATGCTCAATGGTTGCCGCAACGTCATTGGGCCAGTCCCTCAGTTGCTCTTGATGAGTTATTCTATATAATTGCTAATCATTATCATATAGAAAAAATAGATTTTTGTCAATATCTTTGTTATAAAAATAATTTATCATTCTAATCTAAAATATAAATAAGAAGGCTCCTAAAAATAGAAGCCTTCTTGGAGAATTTTATTAAATCATATTGTTTCTATAAGTTGCATAGAGTTCTTTTAATTCTTCCATTTTATCATACATTTCTACCTGTAAGCTAGAAGCTGTAGCAAAATCTCCAGAATTTAAAGCATTGATTAACTGAGTGAATAAGGATTTATTATCGATGCTGTCTTTAGCAAGATAATAACGAATGCGGTTGAGTTTATTCCAGTTGTAAGAATCTTCATCAGTTACATATGCAGATTTAATTTCTTTAAATTTGCTGATAAGCATACGATTTTCAGGAATAATACGGCTGATAAGTTCAGTTTTCCAACGAATTAATTCACCTTCAACAAATGCATCGATAATTTTATCGCTGAATGCTTTACCTTCAGTTAAAACTGCACGTTTTTCAGGATATTTTTTCAAGTTAGAGAAGTTTTCCCAAACTGTTGCAGGATGTACACCAAAACGTTGATGACGTTCTTCTTCAGTATAATCTTCAAATACATCATCTTCAGCACGATAAGCACGGTCTTTTTCTAAGTAACCAGCATCATCACCTACATCTTTGGAGATTTCAGCAAGTAATTCAGCAGTAGTTTTAGTAACAGCGTATTTAACACCATCAAGGATAGATGTATAAATAGCAGCAAGTACAAGGTAAGTATTTGTATATGGATTACAAGCACGAAGTTCAAAACGAGTAGCTTTTGGATTATTGATATCACGAATAAGACCAGCTAAAATTGTACGGTTACGAGATGGAACTTCTGGGTTATGACCTAAAGAAGTAACTATACATACAGGAGCTTCAAAACCTGGTTTTAAACGATTTAAAGAGTCATTAGTTGCGGATACAAATGGGTTGATAACTTCATAGTTTTTAAGTAAGCCCATGATAGCACCATAACCTACAGCACTCATATAATCTTTTTTCATATCAGTTGGTGCGAATAAGTTTACGAAAGAACCATCATTCATAATAGCACCCATACCGAAATGAGTATGTTCACCATTACCAGCAAGACCGATCATAGGTTTTGCTTTGAAGTTTACTTCAAGACCATTTTCACGGAAGATTTCTTTTACAAGGATACGAACAACAAGTTCATTATCAGCAGCTTGAAGTGCATCAGCGAATTTCCAGTCAATTTCTACCTGTTCGCAAACATGAGTCATATTACCATCAGTATCCATATGACCTTTCATACCACCAACTTCTTTATGACCCATTTCAGGGGAAAGACCATAAGCTTCAAGAGCTAACATGCACTGTTCAAGAGCTGTACGAACAGCACCGCGTGTACGTTGCCAATATTGTTCTTGCATAACCTGAGATGCGGACATTTCAGGGATATCTGCTTCACTAAGTGGAGTTTTTACCCAGAATTCAAGTTCAGTAGCGGAAGTAAATACGATATCTTTTACATCTGCGCCATTGATGTGTTCTAAGCCGGAGATTTTAGCATTATTTTTAAAGAGGTCTAATAAACCTTTTTTTACATAAGTTAAAGTGTTAGCTAAGATGGAACGGGAGTCTACAGCTTTGCCATCATGAATAAGAGCTGCAGGAATACGGAGAGTACCAACTGGTTTACCGAGTTCATCATCATAGCTTTCGATATTGTAATCAACAAACCAATTAACAGTAGGATCAATTGGCATATCTACTTTAGCATTATTTAATGTAGCAATACCTGTTAATACTACAGAAGAACCATCTGTTTGAACAGCAGAGCCATTATAGAAAGAGTCAATATCTTCAAGAAAAACTCTCATAGGAATTTTTTCATCAGTATCATTACCAGCTAAATCGATACCTACTAAAGAAACAAATTTAATTTCAGGATGTTGTTTCAATGTAGCAATAATATCTTCTTTTTTAGAATTTGCAGGGATAACATATAATAAATCGTTCATTAAAAGACCCACCTTTTATTTATTAACAAAAATTTATGTAGCAACTAAAAAAAGCCGTATGAAAACAATTCTGACTACATTAATAATATAATATCCCCCTAAAAATATAAAATTAAAATAAACTAATAAGTTAATTTATATATTTTTTAGACTGAAACAATTACAATACTAATGTACAGATGTCTCATATGGCCCCATTGCCTTTGCTGTTCTGTTTTACGTGATTTATAATATCATATTCAAAAGTGTTTGTCTAGTAGTTATTTTTTATTTTTAATTGTAACATTGTATTTTTATTGTTTATTTTTTGTAAAAAGTTGTTAAATATTTAAAATAGCTTAATATTTTTATAAAAAAATACACCCTAAAAGATATACAATAAATACCTTTTAGGGTGTATAGATTAATTTTATTTAAAGATTATTTATTTAAATATTATGCTTCCATTTTACGAATTGGATTAAATGTGAATTCTTCACCGTTTACATTAATATCTACAGTGTCGCCTTCTTTGATATTACCTTTGATGATTTCTTTACTTAGTTGAGTTTCTACAGTATGAGATAATAATCTACGAAGTGGACGAGCACCAAAGTTTGGTTCAAAACCTTCATCTGCAAGTTTAGTCAAAGCTTCATCAGACCAAGAAAGTGAAATATTAACTTGATGTTGTAGACGTTTATTGAGATTTTCGAGCATGATGCGAGCAATTTGACGTACTTGTTCTTTAGCTAAAGCTTTGAATACGATAATATCGTCAACACGATTTAAAAATTCAGGACGGAAATAATCTTTTAAGATATCGCGTACTAATTTTTCAGCTGTAGCAAAATCTTTTTGATTTAAGATTTCATGACTGCCTAAGTTTGAAGTCATAATGATAACAGTATTTTTGAAGTTTACAACTCTACCTTTACCATCAGTTAAACGACCATCATCTAAGATTTGTAATAATACATTGAATACATCACGATGAGCTTTTTCGATTTCATCAAGTAAAATTACGCTATATGGACGACGACGAACTGCTTCAGTGAGTTGACCACCTTCATCATAGCCAACATATCCTGGAGGAGCCCCGATTAAACGAGCTACAGAATGTTTTTCCATATATTCGCTCATATCGATACGAATGATACTGCGTTCATCATCAAATAGACTTTCAGCTAAAGTTTTTGCAAGTTCAGTTTTACCTACACCAGTAGGGCCGAGGAAAATGAAAGAACCGATTGGACGATTAGGGTCTTTGATACCAGCACGAGCACGGATGATAGCTTCACTTACGGCTTTTACAGCTTCATCTTGACCGACAACACGTTCATGAAGAACATCTTCTAAATGCACGAGTTTTTCTCTTTCACCTGTGAGCATTTTAGTAACAGGAATACCAGTCCAACGACTTACTACTTGGGCAATATCTTCTTCAGATACTTCTTCTTTTAAGAGACGATTGCCTTCTTCATCATGAACAGCTTTTTCCATTTCTTCAAGTTCTTTTTGAAGTTGTGGTAATTTACCGTATTTGATTTCAGAAGCTTTGGCATAATCGCCACTGCGTTGAGCTTTTTCCATTTCAGTATTGGCACTATCCATTTCTTTTTTGATAGCACGTACACGAACAATACCTTGTTTTTCTTTATCCCATTTTGCTTTTAATTCATTTTCTTCATTTTGTAATTTAGTTTTTTCATCAATGAGTTTAGCAAGTTTTTCTTTAGATGCTTCATCAGTTTCTTTATTTAATGCTTCTTCTTCTATTTGTAATTGCATGATTTTACGACGCAATTTTTCAATAGGTTCTGGCATAGATTCGATTTCAGTACGAAGTTTAGCAGCAGCTTCATCAACTAAGTCGATAGCTTTATCTGGTAAAAATCTATCGGAGATATATCTATCAGATAATACAGCTGCAGAAACAAGTGCATTATCACGAATTCTTACACCGTGATGAACTTCATAACGTTCTTTTAAGCCACGCAAGATAGAAATAGTATCTTCTACAGATGGCTGACCTACCATTACAGGTTGGAAACGACGTTCAAGAGCTGTATCTTTTTCAATATATTTACGGTATTCATTTAAAGTAGTAGCACCAATACAGCGGAGTTGTCCACGTGCTAACATTGGTTTTAATAAGTTACCAGCATCCATAGCACCTTCAGTTGCACCAGCACCTACTACAGTATGAATTTCATCGATGAATAATAAAATCTGTCCATCAGATTTAGAGATTTCATTTAATACAGATTTTAGACGTTCTTCGAATTCACCACGATATTTAGCACCAGCGATTAATGAACCCATATCGAGAGAATATAATGTTTTATTTTTTAGAGATTCTGGAACATCACCTGCTACGATACGGCGAGCTAGACCTTCAACGATAGCAGTTTTACCAACACCAGGTTCACCGATTAATACTGGGTTATTTTTAGTACGACGAGATAAGATTTCGATAGTACGGCGGATTTCTTCATCACGGCCAATAACAGGGTCGAGTTTACCAACTCTTGCCATAGCTGTTAAATCACGACCGTATTTTTCAAGTGATTTATAACCACTTTCAGGATTATCACTATTTACATTTTGTTTACGTTCTGATTTGATTACAGATTGAATTTTATTTTGATGTAGATTAAATTCTCTACATAATGCTTGCATTTCGTCATCACTATCGCTGACAATAGCTAATAATAAATGTTCTGTGCTTATATATTCATCGTTCATGTTTTCAGCTAGTTTTGCTGCTCTACCTAATACACGAACCATTTCTGTACTCATGCCTAAACGACTTTGACCTTTTACGCTAGGAATTTTTTTGAGTATTTGTTCTAATTTTGCTTTGAGCATAGGTAAATCTACTCTACATTCAGCAAAAATAGTAGCAAGTAAACCTTCTGGTTCTTTAATCAAAGCAGAAAGAACATGAGCAGATGTAATTTCTTGATGATAGCGAAGTGCTGCTTCTTGCTGTGCAGATTGCATAGCTTCTAAAACTTTTTGTGTATATTTTTCTTCACCCATGATTTATACCTCCAAGTCATGATGAGTAACATTTCGATTAATAATATTATAAAAACAATAATACAGTAAACATAAATACTAAAGTAATAATTTATGTTATACTTTAGTTTCATATTTGCTTACAAAACATATTATAAAAGCTAAAAGTCAAATTGTCAAACATTATTTTGACTTTTTGACATTTATTTTTAAAAATTTTTTATCTATACTAAAAATCTTTATATTATAATAAGATAGAGGTGATTTTATTTATGGAAAGACTCATAGGATTTGCCCCATCTATTGATGAAAATTGTACAACTATTATCTTAGGTTCAATGCCAAGTGTGAAATCTTTGGAACAGCAACAATATTATGCTCATCCTCAAAATAGATTTTGGAAATTAATGGCTATATTTTTTAATGAAGGAATAATACCAACTATTTATCAAGAGCGATTAGAATTATTGAGAAAAAATCATATTGCTCTTTGGGACTCCATAGATTCTTGTATTCGAGAAGGTAGTTTAGATAGTGCTATTTGCGATGAAGTGCCAAATGATTTTAAAGCTTTATTTGCCAAATATCCTAAGATAAAAACTATTTGTTTTAATGGTGGGAAATCTTTTCAGTGCTTTAAGAAATATAATAAAGATATTTTAAAAGATGAAACATATACTTTTTATACTTTACCATCTACAAGTCCAGCAAATGCTAAATTTCGTTTGCCGATGCTTCAAGAAGTTTGGCAACAAGCTTTAACTAGACATATAAATAAATAGATTTTATAAAATAAAAAAGGTACCTACAAAATAATTTCATAGGTACCTTTTCGTTATTATCATGGTAATGTTCTTAATTTATCAAGTGGCCAGAAGATGAGTATTGCTTTACCTTTGATTAAATCAAATGGTACCATGCCTACATCAGCGAAACGACTATCTTCGGAATTATTGCGATTATCGCCCATTACAAAGATATGTCCTTCTGGTACAGTAGCCAGTGGATAATCTCCTCTAGTTGTGCTTAAGATATATGGTTCATTTTTTAATTCACCATTTACATAAACATGACCATCTTTGATTTCAATAGTATCTCCAGGAATTGCAATTACACGTTTGATAAAATCACGGCTAGGGTCTTTTGGATATTGGAATACCAAGATATCACCGCGTTCAGGGTCATGTAAATTATAAATAAATTTATTAACGACTAAACGCTCTTGATTTTGTAATGTCGGACGCATAGAAGGTCCATCAACTAAATATAATTCTACTACAAAATGACGAATGAATAAGGCTAAGACAACAGCGATAGCTATAGAAATAACCCAATCTTTAATTTCACTACCTAAAGATGACTCTTTTTTATCAGCCATGATAATCCTCCCTCTACTAGAACATACTAATAAAACAAAAGGGACTTGCCATAGGCAGTCCCTCTTATGAAGATATTAGCGTCTTTCTTTAATACGAGCAGCTTTACCAGTAAGGTTACGAAGATAATAAAGTTTTGCTCTACGAACAATACCTCTACGAGTAACTTCGATTTTTGCAAGGCGTGGGGAATGTACTGGGAAAGTACGTTCAATACCAACACCATAAGAAATTCTTCTTACTGTGAAGTTTTCACGAACGCCAGAACCTTGGCGAGCGATTACAACACCTTCGAACATCTGAATACGTTCGTTGGATCCTTCAACTACTTTTACATGTACGCGAACGCTATCGCCAGGGATAAATTTAGGGATATCGTTACGTAATTGTTCCTGTTCTAAAGCCTGAATAATATTCATTATTTTTCCTCCTTAATTCAAACGTTCATATAAGAATATCTCACAGCGGACCGTTTGTTGCATACTAGGTTATTTTATCATATAAAAATGGGCTATGCAATATATTTTTTGGAGATTTTTCGAGAATTTGACAAATATTTTAGGATAATTTATATTAAAGGCAGAATATGAAAAAGGGAGCTTGTAGACAGGCTGAGAGGAAGTTGTGAACTTCGACCTATGACCTGATTTGGATAATGCCAACGTAGGGAAATATTAGTTTGATTACGTATTTTCAAGGAAATGGCATGGCTATTTCCTTTTTTATTTTTAAATATTTTTATTTTTTATGAGGTGATTTTTTGTCTACATTTTTTACATCAACAAATAATTCTAGTTTTAATGTATCATTGATTTGGTTTGGTACAGCAGTTTCTGTGGCTGAAATCATGACGGGAACTTTTTTAGCACCACTTGGCATGAAAGATGGATTTTTAGCTATTTTAGTAGGTCATGTAATTGGCGGAATTATTCTTTACTTAGCAGGGATTATCGGTGCTAATAAACGTTGCAGTGCTTCTGAAAGTATTAATTTATCTTTTGGTAAGTTGGGTTCTGTTAGTTTCTCTCTATTAAATACTATTCAATTAATAGGTTGGACTTCTATAATGACCATCATTGGGGCACAAGCTTTCAATAAATTAATGGCATCTTTATGGAATATGGGAGAAAATACTATTTTATGGACAATTATCATAGGTCTTTTTCCTTGCATTTGGATTTTTAGTACAATGGATTTTGTAAGTAAGATAAATAAAGTAGTAATGCTTTGTTTATTGCTTGCTTCTTTATATTTAGGTTTTGGGGCTGTAGTTTCTGCAAATGAAGTGGTAACTTCTTTAGATGAAAGTATGAGTTTTGGCATGGCGGTAGAATTGAATATTGCTATGTGTTTATCATGGATGCCAGTTATTTCAGATTATACAAGAACACTTAAAAATCAATCTACAGGTACATTGAGCTGTGTAGTGGCATATTGTTTTGGCAGTATTTTAATGTATACAATTGGCTTAGGTAGTGCTGTTCATTATGGTATAACAGATATTTGTGATATTTTCATGTTATCTGGATTGGGTGTTATTTCTTTAGTTGTTATTTTATTATCTACAGTAACAACTAATTTTATTACGATAAATTCTTCAAGTATTTGTTTAAATCATATTAGTAATCAATTAGATGTAAAATATACAGCATTTTTTGTATGTATAATTTCTACATTGCTTGCTATTTTCTTATCCATGGAACAATATGAAACTTTCCTTTATTTTATAGCAGCAACTTTTGCACCGTTATTTGCTATTGCTTTTTCTGAATATTTCTTTAGTCATAATATTTATCATCAAAATTCATTTATCACTGGTAAAAATTGTCTTTTATGGTTAATTGGTTTTATAGCTTATGAATTGTTGATTGATTATAGCACTTTTATTGGGATTACTGTGCCAGTTATGTTAGCTATAGCCATTATTAATATTTTTGTTAATCAATTGATTGGAGCAAAAAAATTTAGTTTAAATAAGAGATATTAAAAGTATTTTATTATTTAGCTATAAATCTAAAAGTAAACAACATAAATATATTGACAAGGATTTTTTCTTTTGCTAGACTTTATGTACAGCAATGAACTAGAAAAGTAACTTTAATCAGCGAGTAGTGATGGTGTAAGACTACAAAAAGTGAATGGCACTAGGGAGCTTTATAATAATAAATAACATTCTAAAGAGGACTTAAATATATTTAAGTCAATCAGGGTGGAACCGCGGGAATACATCTCGTCCCTGTAACATTTTGTTGTTACATGGGCGAGATTTTTTATTTTGTCGCCCATGAATATCAAGGAGGTATATTTATGACATTTCAGGAAATTATCCTGACTTTGCAGGAATTTTGGTCTAAGCAAGGCTGTATTTTAGCTCAACCTTATGACGTGGAAAAAGGTGCAGGTACTATGAACCCTTCTACATTTTTACGTGTACTTGGCCCTGAACCTTGGCATGTAGCATATGTAGAACCATCTCGTCGTCCAGCTGATGGTCGTTATGGTGAAAATCCTAACCGTTTATTCCAACATCATCAATTTCAGGTAATTATGAAACCATCTCCTGATAATATTCAGGAACTTTATTTACAGAGCTTAGCAAAACTCGGTATTAATGAAAAAGAACATGATATCCGTTTTGTTGAAGATAACTGGGAATCTCCAACACTTGGTGCTTGGGGTCTTGGTTGGGAAGTTTGGCTCGATGGTATGGAAATCACACAGTTTACTTATTTCCAACAAGTAGGTAGTGTTGATGTAAAACCTGTAGCTTCTGAAATCACTTATGGTCTTGAACGTATTGCAATGTATATTCAAGAAAAAGAAAATGTTTATGATATTGATTGGAATGGCACATACACTTATGGTGATGTATTCCATCAAAATGAATTTGAACAATCCACTTACAACTTTGAACTTGCAGATACTGCTCTTTTATTTGACCTTTTCGATAAATACGAAAAAGAAGCTGTTCGCGTAATTGAGCTTGGCTATGTTCATCCAGCATATGATTATGTATTGAAATGTTCTCATACATTTAACTTGCTTGATTCTCGTGGAGCAATCAGCGTATCTGAACGTACAGCGTTTATTTCTCGTGTACGTAATCTTGCTCGTCTTTGTGCTCAATGTTATTTAAAACAGCGTGAAGAACTCGGCTATCCTCTCTTGAAGAAAGGAGCAAAATAATAATGGCTAAAGATTTATTATTAGAAATTGGTACAGAAGAAGTTCCTGCTCATTTTATGCCAGGAATTTTAGCTCAATTAAAAGAAAAAGCAACTGCAAAATTTCAAGAAATGCGTCTTGATTTTGATGAAGTAACAACTCTTGGTACACCTCGCAGAACTGCACTTTTAGTAAAAAATCTTGCAGAAACTCAACAAGGTGCATCTAGTGAATATAAAGGCCCATCTACTGCTATCGCTTTTGATAAAGATGGCAATCCTACAAAAGCAGCTATCGGTTTTGCTCGTGGTAAAAAAGTAGATGTTGCTGATTTAGTAGTAAAAGATGGTTATGTATATGCTGTTTCTAGCGAAGAAGGCAAACAGACTGTAGAACTTTTACCTACTTTATTAAAAGAATTGGTAGAAGGTTTGAACTTCCCTAAAAATATGCGTTGGGGCGATTTAGATTTCCGCTTTGTACGTCCACTTCGTTGGCTCGTAGCTTTGTATGATGAAGAAGTAATTGATTTTACAGTAGCTAATGTAAAATCTGGTCGCGTATCTCGTGGTCATCGTTTCTTAAGTGAAGGCGATTTCACAATCAATAAAGCAAGTGATTATGAACAAGCTTGTAAAGATGCATTCATTATTGTAGACCAAGAAAAACGTCGCGATATCATCAAAGCACAGATTGAAGAAATTGCAAAAACTCATAACGGTCATGCAGAAATCACTGAAGATTTATTAGAAGAAGTAATTTATCTTGTAGAATATCCAACAGCACTTTGCGGAACTTTTGAAGATAAATATCTTAAATTACCAAAAGAAGCAGTAATGACTCCAATGAGAGATCATCAGCGTTATTTCCCTGTTTTAGATGATAATAACAATTTATTACCATTATTTATCACAGTTCGTAACGGTGGCGATTATTGCTTAGATAAAGTACAGCATGGTAATGAACGTGTACTTCGTGCAAGACTTGCTGATGCTCAATTCTTCTTTGATGAAGATAGAAAACATAGTCTTTATGATTATGTAGAAAAATTAAAAACTGTAGTATTCCAAGAAGGTCTTGGTACAATTTATGATAAAGCTAATCGTTTAGCAGAACTTTCTGCTTTCATTGGCGAAAAAGTAAATGCTACAGAAGCTGAAATAAAAACAACTAAACGTGCTGCAATCTTAGCAAAAGCTGACCTTGTATCTGCTATGGTTTGTGAATTTACTGAACTTCAAGGTATCATGGGTCGTGAATATGCACTTTTAGATGGTGAAGGTCAAGAAGTAGCAACTGCTATTTATGAACATTATATGCCACGTTTTGCAGGTGATGCAGAACCAGCTAGCGTAGCAGGTCGTCTTGTTTCTTTAGCTGATAAAATGGATAATATCGTAGCTACATTTAGCCGTGGACTTGTGCCAACAGGTTCTCAAGATCCATTTGCACTCCGTCGTCAAGCTCTTGGCATTGTGCATACAATCATTGAAGCAAACTACACTATTTCTATCAGTGAAATTGCAGATAAAGCAATGGATTTACTCAATATCACTGATAGTGAAAAACGTGCTGAAATCCAGAAAAATGTAGCAGAATTCTTCACTTTACGTCTTAAAAATGTACTTGGCGATAACGATGTTCGCTATGACATTATTGACGCTGTACTTGAAAATGCAGATGAAGTTGCAGGCACTTATGCTAAAGCTTGTGTAACAGCTCAAGAAATCGCTTCTGGTGTATTAAATGATGCAATTCAAGCTTTTGTACGTGTAGGTAACATCAGCAAAAAAGCAGAAAATAATGTTATTAATGAAGCATTATTTACATTAGATGAAGAAAAAGCTCTTTATAATACTTATGTAGCAGTAGCTAAAGATGTAGAAACTGCTTTAAATAATAAAGATTATAAAACAGCTATTGATAAAATGCAGGAACTCACTGCACCAATCAATAATTTCTTTGATAATGTAATGGTTATGGATAAAGACGAACAAATTAAAAATAATCGTCTTGCACTTCTTAAAAATATTGATACACTTATTAAATCTATTGCAGATTTCGGTAAAATCGTATTATAAGAATGATTGATAAAAGGCTAGGTAGTTAAATGTTAGGTTTAACTATCTAGCTTTTTGTTATTAAAAATGAAACTAAATAAAACAATAAAAAGACTTGTTATAGTTATTTTTCTATAGCAAGTCTTTTTTTGTAGATATTTACTAATGCTAAAATCAGAGAAAAAAGCAGGATTTATATAATATGGTGTTTAAAAATATAAAGATGAGTTGTAAATTCTATTGATTTGGGAAAATGAATTATAGATTTAATTTAAAAAGTAGAGGATATATAAATGAAGGAAAAAGAAATTTTAATCAAAGGTGCTTTACTGCATGATATAGGAAAAGTATGTTATCGTACGGGTAAAAGGATAAATCATTCTAAATTAGGTGGAGATTTTTTAGAGCAGTATTTAAAACCAAATGAAGAGGCAGAGCGTTTATTGAATTGTGTGAGATATCACCATAAAGATTATCTTCAAAAAGCTAAATTAGATAAAAATGATTTAGCATATATTGTTTATGAAGCAGATAATATTGCTTCAGGCATGGATAGACGAGAAAATGAAGGAGAAGAAAAGGGTTTTGATCCGAAATTAAATTTGGATAGTATATTTAGTGTTTTTTATAGTGATAAAAAAATACAAGTAGCAAATAAATATTTTTTAATATATAAAGATATAAATAAATCATTCAATTATCCACGAACAGATATTTCTTTGGCAACGAATAGTAATTATGAAGCTTTATTGAATAAGATAAAATCACATTTTATCACAAAAGATATAAGTCAGATATCGATAAATCAATTATTGCAAATTCTAGAAGAAGGTTTTTCATATGTACCATCGAGTACAAATAGAGCAGAAGTTTGTGATATTTCATTATATGTTCATTCAAAAATAACATCAGCAGTGGCTAGTTGTATGAAATTATATTTTGATGAACAACAGATACAAGATTATAAAAAATATTGTTTTAATAGTGGCAGTAAAATTTTTAGAAATGAAAAAATATATCTTTTAATTTCTGGTGATATATCAGGTATACAGGATTTTATTTATACTATTCCATCAAAAGGTGCTTTGAAAACCTTGAGAGGTCGCTCACTTTATATTGATTTATTATTAGAAGAATTTATAGATGAATATTTAGAGCAAATAGGACTATCAAGAGCAAATGTATTATATTCTGGTGGAGGGCATTTTTATATTTTAGCTCCGAATATAGAAGATACAAAAAAAGCTATAGATAAATTACAAGCAAAGATGAATAGATGGCTGATGGAAAATATAGGCATTAATCTATATTTAGCTATCGGTACGGCTGAATGCAGTGCTAATAATTTGATGAAATCTGAAGCTCAAGGAAATTTATTCGCTATAGTTAATAAAAAATTAAAAGATGATAAAACTATACGATATAGCAAAGATGAAAATTTTTTAGAGCATATATTTAATGTAGAAAAGGAAAAAGATACAGCTAAAAAAGAATGTAATATCTGTCATAATTTAGTGGATAAACTTTGGAAATATAATAGTGATGAAGAAATTGCTTGTGAATTTTGTCTGAATTTATATAAATTAGGGCAAGATATATTGACACAAGATTTAGTTTTTGTCATCAGTGAGGAAAAAATAGATGGTGGCATCAAAATTTTTGGCAAAGATAAAGATTTATATATGTATGCTGTAAATATAGAAGATATAGATATGTTTAAAGGAAAAATCCTGCGTATTTATAGTAAAAATAATCTTTTAGAAAGTGATTTGGCTATACGTTTATATTTAGCAGATTATAGTGCCAAAAATGAAAATGATGAGGTCATGACTTTTGATGATTTAGCTAAGAGTAGTTGTAAAACAGATAAAGGTATAAAAAGATTAGGCGTATTGCGATTAGATATAGATGATTTAGGTATAGCTTTTAGCAGTGGTTTTGTAAGCGATAAAGATAAAATAGAAGATAATTTAAGATACGCTACCTTATCTCGCTATGCGGATTTATCAAAAGATATATCTATGTTTTTTAAAGTGGCGATAAATAAAATCTGTGCTGGCGATTTAACAGGGTGTGTAGATTTTGAAGAGAAAGCTTTCAATATTTTTGGCATAGCTAAAGCCCCAAAACGCAAGGTAAATATTATTTATGCTGGCGGTGATGATTTATTTTTAGTCGGTGCATGGGACGAAGTATTGGAAGTAGCAATAGATATAAATAGAGCTTTCAAACAATTTACTAATGGAAGATTGACACTTAGTGCAGGTATGGCAATGTTTAGCCCGACATATCCTATTAGTAAGATGGCAGAGATTGCAGGTTTATTAGTACAAATGAGTAAAAATAGGAAAGATAAAAATAGCATAGCTTTATTTGGTATGGAAACGAATTTAAAAGCAAATGGTAAGCCAGAGTGTAAGCATATATATACATGGGTGGATTTTGAGATGAAGGTCTGCAAAGAGAAGATGAATTATTTATTAGCTCGTCTTTCTTTTGATGGTGATAAATTTAATAAATTATCTGTAGGAAAGAGTTTAATTTATAGATTGATGGATTTAATACAATTAGCAGATGAAGATAAATTGAATATAGCAAGATTTGCTTATGTATTGGCGAGAATGCAACCTAAACAAGATAAAGATGAGCAAAAAAGAAAAATATATGAAAATTTTGTAAGTAAAATGTATCAATGGATAAATAATAATGAAGATAAAAAGCAATTAGCAACTGCTTTAAATTTATTAGTATATTATTTAAGAGATAAAAAGGAGTAAATATTTATGGAAAATATAGTGGATAAAGCGGAATTAGCAATAAAATCTATACGTAAACCAAATAAAAAAAATCATGATAAATTAGTTATAGAGCTAAAAACTAATCAAATAAGAAAAATTTTGACAGCGGTGAATATCTTAAAAAATAAAGTAGATATCTATAAAATAGCTAATCCTCAAGCAAAAAAATTAGATGAAGAATTGCAAATGGAAATAGAATTTTTGCGTGTGAATATGTCTTATCAAGCAGGTAGAGATAATTTAGTTAGGGAGTTTATAGAAAAAGCAGATTTATTGAATATGGTAAAAGACATCAATGGCGATATAAAAGCTTTTGAGAATTTTTGTAGATATATAGAGGCTTTAGTGGCATTTCATAAATTTTATGGAGGACAAGAATAATGATGAATATACAAGGACAAAGACAATTACAGGGGAAATTATTTATTACGGCAAATTTGAAACTCATAACAGGTATGCATATAGGGGCAAATAGTGATTTTGCACCTATTGGGGCGGTGGATAGTCCATTTATTCGCGATTGTCTGACTCATGAACCAATTATTCCTGGTAGTTCTTTGAAGGGAAAAATTCGCACTTTATTAGCTAAGAGTAGATGTAAAAATTTAATTTTAAATAATATAGATGACGATGATGAAGTGATATCGCGTTTATTTGGTTCAGCAGGGAAAAAAGGAGCTTGTTTTGCAAGATTGCAGTTTTTTGATTTATTTTTGACTCGTGAAAGTGTAGAAGTATTTAAAAATCTCGATACAGATACGTATATTGGCGAGATAAAATGGGAAAATACCATAGCGAGATTGACAGGTTCGGCAAATCCTCGTCAGATTGAAAGAGTACCCGCTGGGGCAGAATTTGAATTTAAACTTGTTTATAATATTGAAGATGAAGAGCAGATAGATGAAGATATGAAAATTTTAGCTCAAGGTTTTCAATTATTACAGATGGATTATCTTGGCGGACATGGTTCTCGTGGATATGGTAGAGTGAAATTCAGTGATTTTAAAGTTAAAGCTATAAATAAGAAAATTGATGCTGATGAATATGAATATTTTTTTGAAGGGAAATGTTCATAATGAAATATAGAGCTTATTTTTTAGAGTTTTTGACACCTGTGCATTTTGCGGATAATAATTTTGGCGGAGATTTAGAAAAAGCTAGTTTTTATTGTAGTGCAGATACTTATTTTAGTGCCATTTGTTCAGAAGCTAATTTAATTTCTAAGGAAATACTACAAAGCATTATGGAAAAATTTGAGCAGAGAAAATTAGCGATATCCAGTTTATTTCCTTATTATTATTTTGCCTCAAATGATGATTTACAATTATATTTGCCAAAGATATATTTATCTGTGGATAATTTGTCGAAGCTAGACTCTTATTCTGAACAGAAAAAATACAGTAGATTATGGAAGCAAAATGATAAAGAAGATTTTATCCGCATTAGTGAAATTAAAAATTGGCTACAATCTATAAATGATAAAGAAGTATATAGCATAGATAATCCTATTTTTGCCATAGAAAATACAATGGAAAAAGTAGCTTGTAGAGGTCAAGAGCCTTTACCTTATTTTGTGAATAGCTATAAATTCAATGATAATGCAGGATTGTATTTTATCTTGGGTTATGAAGATGATGTTGACGCTATTATTATGGAAAAAATAATAGAAAGTCTAGGTTATAGTGGTATTGGTGGCAAAAAAAGCAGTGGTTATGGTAAATATAAATTTTTTAGAAATCCTAAAATTTTAAATGGAGAAATTAGCAAATATAGAGATGTTTTGATTTTAACTAAAATGATAAATATGGATATGAGTGTAAATAGGGGCAGAAAATTATGTATAGCACCATTATTGCCTAGAAAAGAAGATGTAAAATATATATCTGTTGGCAATTATAAGATTGTAAAACGCAGTGGTTTTATCTATGACCAAAATACACATAATAAGAAGCGAAAAAATAATCTATATATGTTAGCAGAAGGTTCTTGTTTGATGAAGTATTTAGAAGGCATGATGCTAAAAGAAGAATATGAGGGCATATCTTATCCTATTTATCGAAATGGTATGGGTATGTTTGTGGGGATAGATTATGAATAATACGAATTTGATAGAATTTAATAAAATGTATCTGGATATCATCACACCTGTCAATATAGCCAGCAATGAAAAGTTAAATACTACAGATTATATATATGATAGTAAAAATCAAGTAGCATATTTTTTAAATCCTTTGTTGTGGCATAAATTTATTTATATGAAAAAATTATTTCCTGCTTATATGGATTTTATCAATGATAAGACTAAACCACGAAAAATATTATATAAATGGTTGATAGAGCAAGGTTATAATATCGAGGATATAAAAGAAGTCGTAAAATATAAATTAATCGCACATGAAAATATAGATAAGATAAGTAAAGATAGTTTAAATGATATTATTTTGCAGACAAAATTAATAGATGGCAGAGCTTATATACCAGGTAGTACGCTAAAAGGCTTGATAAGAACGGCTATTTTATATGATTTATTGCAAAAAAATCCGCATTTAAAACAAAGACTTTGGCAAAGTTTGGAAAGAGCTATAAATGGTAATAAATCTTATGATGAAATAAAAAGGGTTGAAAATAATTTAAATAGATTATTGACGGCTGAAATAGAAGGTACAGGAAAGAGAGAATATACGAAATACGATAAGAAAAGTACAAAAATTGAGTATTATAATTTTATGCAGGGAATAAAATTAAGTGATGCTATGGCAAAGACAGAGCATAATAACTTAGTTTTATTGAAAAAAATTGATTTAGCAGTGAAAGATAATTATATAAAAGAAAATTCGCTAAGTGTTTATCGTGAATGTATAGAGCCGAAGACGAGATTTTATTTTGATATGCAGATAGAAAAAAGATTTACGCAAAAGTTAAATATAAATTCAGCAGAAGATATTTTAATAATGATACAAAATTTCTTTGACGCTAGTAATGAATTATTATCATCTGCTTTTGGCAAAGATTATGGATTTTTATTTAATGATGCGAACTTAGGTAATACTTATATCGGTGGTGGTACAGGCTTTTTGACGAAAACTCTAGTGGCTTATCTAGCACCTACAAAGATGAAAGCAAAAGAATTTATCAGTAGATATTTAAATATGAAATTCAAACAAAGAGTAAAGCCTGGTATAAGAGATACGAAGATTGCGCCACGAACATTGAAAGCTACAAAATATAATGGAAAATTGACTTTGCTAGGTATAGCGAAGATAGGTAAAGTATAATTATGTTGAAAATAATTGAGATAGTATTAAAAGCTAAAGCTGATGAAAAAATACAAAAGACAGAAAAATCTTTGGCGTCAATTATGAATGATATTTTGATGCAATATGTAGACGACAAGTATAGAGAATATTTATCTATGCAGATGATAAAGCCATATACGCAATATATAATAAAAGATATAGAGGCTGAAGATATATATTATTGGCGGATTGCAACACTAAATCAAGAAGCTACAGAAAATATAGCTTATAGATTGATGGATAAATTGACGAAGGAAAATTGTGAGTTTATAACAGCTGATAAGATAGTATTTCAGATAGAGAAGAAAAGTTATATTCATAGTGCTACATATAAGCAATTAGTAACGAAATATTTTACACGTAGATTGAAAAGTAGCTATATTGAATTTAACTTTTTGACACCGACTTTATTGTTTGGCGAAGAAGACAAAATGATTTGTCAACCGCATGATATAATAATGAATTTAGTCGCTATCTGGAATCTATTTGCCATTGATGAAAAATTGTATGAACAAGATTTAATTGAAAATCTAGCACAAGAAATACAGCTAGATGATTATGAAGTCGTTTTAAGACCACAGCTGATAAATGGCAAAAAAAGACCTACATTTCAAGGAAAATGTAGGTTTAGTTTAAAAAATAATATAATGGCAAATAAAATAATCTTAATGCTGGCAGAATTTTCTCAGTATACATCAATAGGAGTAAATACTCATCTAGGTATGGGAGCAATACAGATAAAATTAAATTAAAGCAAAATAAAAAGGCTTGTTATAGAAAAATAACTATAACAAGTCTTTTTTTGTACAGTATCTGTTGATATTTATCAGGTGAATTTTCTGGAAGTGGAAACATGATACTAATGTTTTCGTACAGTATCTGTTGATATTTATCAAAACATAAATCAACATAACGGAGGTTTTTATAATGTTTTCGTACAGTATCTGTTGATATTTATCAGACGAAGACTCAAAAAGCGTATACTATATTGATTAGTTTTCGTACAGTATCTGTTGATATTTATCATTATGCTAACATAGTTAAAGAAAAATCTATTCAAGTTTTCGTACAGTATCTGTTGATATTTATCAAACAGCAGGTATTGCAGGCATAATAACGGTTTCATAGTTTTCGTACAGTATCTGTTGATATTTATCGTCATAATATATTATAACTGATTTCAGCATATTAGTTTTCGTACAGTAACTGTTGATATTTATCCCGCAAATATTAAAAAGAAGGGCAAGAAGGCTCAAGTTTTCGTACAGTAACTGCTGATATTTATCCCCTTAAAGATTAAGGTTTATAAAATATATTATAGATGAAAATAGTGATTTTATCAAGGTTTAGGGATTTTTTACAAGTGAAAAGGATTTTGAGAATTTAATGACGAATTTTTGTTATGATTATTGATATATAAATATTAAAAAAGATGAATATATCACTTGGTAAATTCAAAGAAAGGGGCATTTTGATGAAAGTTTATCAAATACGCATAAAATTATATTTATTAAAGGATATCATGGCACAATATGTGCAAATCATGTTGACTAGATTTATTGATAAAAGTTTATTTGCAAAAGAAAATCTAGGAAAATTACATAATACAAATACATATAAAAATTATTGCTATGATTTATTATCGCCATTGGAAAAAGATAAAATCTATAAAAAAGGCAAGATATATACTTTGACCATCAGAACTATTGATGAGGATATGGCAGAATTTTTCTATGAAGTTTGTCCAAATATAAATACTAGAGAATTTAAAGGTCTGACAGCAGAAAAAAGAGTTTTGCCACGAAAAATAATAGAGTTTATCTATACTTTGACACCAATGATAATTAAGGCAGAAAATGGTTATTGGAAAAATTGCATGAGTCAAGAAGAATTTGAACAGCGATTTATCATTAATTTAGCTAAGAAAATAAATAATTTTAAAGGTGATATAAATGATAAAGATGAAATAAATATGGAAAAATTTTATTCCACTATAGAATTTTTAAATAAAACACCTGTGCCAATGAAATATAAAAATATAAAACTTCTCGGCGATAAAGTGCGTCTTGCTGTCTTGGATGATGAAAAATCTCAAGAAATGGCATATTTATCTTTAGGCGTGGGCTTAGGTGAGATGAATTCACGAGGAGCAGGTTTTGTGAATTATCGTTGGCTATAAATTTAAACTAGATGATTGAGGAAAAAACTTGATTGTCTAGTTTTTTTATAGAAAGATTTATATATATAATTAGGAAAAAACTTTATTATAATAATGGTTTTGAAGTTGCTTTATCTAGGATTTATGCCTATAATAAAGTATTGATATATCTTTGATGAGGTGGTCAAATGGCAAGTAAAGCTTTTTTAGTAGCACTACAGTATGGAATGCTTCTTTGTATCTGTGGTTATATTTTTGTAACTGTAAAATCCATGTTCAAAGATTTGAAAAGCACTTCCAGCTTAAAGCCAGTGAAAGAAGAATCTGCACAAAATGAAGTGGCTTTAATAGTGCTAGAAGCAGCAGATCCTAAATTGGCTAATAAGAAAATATCTTTTTCTGGTCAAATCTCTATCGGTAGAGGTAAAGAAAATGATATTGTATTAGATGATATTTACGTATCACATCATCATGCTGTTATTAGTCCAGTTCGCAATCTTTATCAGATTGAGGATTTACAAAGTCGAAATCACACCTATATAAATGGTAATATTCTTAATGGCAAAGAATTTTTACAAAATGGTGATGTTATAAAAATAGGTTGTGTATCATTCCGTTTTGAGAGGTGAGAGCTATGATAATTACTCATGCTACTGATATTGGTTGTGTACGTACTACAAATGAAGATAGTTATCTTTGTATTGAACCACATATTTATGCAGTTGCAGATGGCATGGGAGGACATGCAGCTGGAGAGATTGCCAGTCGCATAATGGTGGATACTATAAAATTTCATTTGGAGAATAAAAATCCTGATGAATGTAGTGAAGAATGTTTAAAATCTGTTGTCTTAGAAGCGAATAAACAAATTATGAAAGCTTCTAGTGAAAATCCTGATTATAATGGCATGGGGACTACGATTAGTCTATTTTATGTTCATTATGGCTATGCCACATGGGCTCATGTAGGTGATAGCAGAATTTACTTATTGCGCAATGGTCAAATTTATCAATTGACAAATGACCATTCTTTGGTGAATGAATTATTAAAACAAAATAAAATCACAGCACAGGAAGCTGAAAATTATCCACATAAGAATATTTTAACAAGAGCAGCTGGTGTTTCTGTGAATTTAAATGTAGATACAGGTTATTGTGATATTTTACAAGCAGATAAATTCCTTATTTGCTCTGATGGCCTTACAAATATGATAGATAATGAGGAGCTAAAAAATATCTGTTATGATAGTAATATAAAAGATAAAGCTCAACATTTAGTACAAAGAGCAATTAATTATGGTGGAAAAGACAATATTACATGTATCGTGGTGGAAATATCATGATAAAAAAGGGATATATTACATTAGTATTTTCAATTTTATTATTATTTTTGGGTACATTATTAATCAATATCAAAAATAATACTTTGACTAATGAAGCATTTATTCCAGCTGGAATATTATCTGTTATTTTTATCGTAGTACAGATAATAAGCGTCAGATTGCGAAAAAATGCGGATAATTATTTATTATCATTAGTTATGTTTATGTCGAGTATCAGTGCTATCATGATTTTGCGATTGAAGCCAGATTTATATATGCATCAGATAGTATGGATATGTATAGGGCTTATTGTATTTTTGATAATTGTAACAGTATCTGATAGGTTGTTAGAATTATTGGATTATCCTTATGTACTAGGATTTGGAGCTTTGATAATTATTTGTTCTGTACTTATATTTGGGACAGATATCGGTGGTAACCGCAACTGGATTATCTTAGGGCCTATTCAAGTACAGCCTTCAGAATTTGCGAAATTATTGATTATAGCCTTTTTATCTTCGTTTTTATCCGAAAATAAAAATGTCTTAGTATTGCCTAGCCGTGGCTGGAAATTCATTCATTTACCGCCATTTAGATTTTTGGCTCCATTGTTATTGATATGGAGTGCATCAATTTTGATGTTTGTAAGTCTTCGAGATTTAGGCTCAGCATTATTATTTTTTGGCATAGTTGTCATCATGACTTATGTGGCTACAGGTAAAAAATTATATGTAGCGATAGCATTATTTTTCTTTTCATTATCTTCATATATAAGTTATTTATTGTTTGCTCACGTGCAAACTCGTGTAGCTATTTGGTTACATCCTTGGGACGACCCGATGGGCAGTGCTTATCAAATAGTACAATCATTATTTGCTTTTGGTTATGGCGGAGTTTTCGGCACAGGATATACATCTGGCTTTCCTCGTTTAATACCAGAAGTTCATACTGATTTTATTTTTGCTGCTATTGGAGAAGAATTTGGTTTAATAGGTGTAACCTTTTTATTGTTGGCATATTTATTATTATTTATGCGAGGCATAAAAGCTGCTTTACTTTTGACTAATGAAAAATATAAATTGATGGCATTTGGCTTAGCTATAACTTTATTATTACAGACATTCATCATATTAGCTGGTGTAACTAAGCTGTTACCACTCACAGGTATTACTTTACCTTTTATTAGTTATGGTGGTAGTTCTATGGTTTCATCTTTCATTTCACTAGGGCTATTATATGCTCTCAGTAGTAAGGAGAGATAAGTTTGCATAGACAAAATAGTATAGATAAACATATATATACAATCGTAAAAGTATTTATTGGCTTATTTGCAATAATCTTTATTAATCTAGCATATATTCAAATATATCAAGCTGAAGATTTATTAAAAGATAGTCATAATTCACATGTAGCAGAAAAAGCATTACAAGTACAACGTGGTAAAATTTTAGATAGAAATGGCGTGGTGCTTGCAGATACTACAGTGGAAAAAGATGGATTTAAAAGGGTATATCCTTATGGCGAGATTTTCGCTTCGCCAATTGGTTATGTAAGTGATAAATTAGGTTATGCTGGCATAGAAAGTACGCAAAATACTTATCTTGCTGGTAATAATTTAGTATTACATGCATTAGGGCCTATTTCTCAAATTTTTGAACAAAATGTGGGCAATGATGTTCATTTAACACTCAATGCAGATTATCAACAAGCAGCTTATGAAGCTTTAGGTAATCGTAAAGGAGCAGTTGTAGTTTTAAATCGTAAAACTGGTGAAGTATTAGCAATGGTTAGTAGACCAATGTTTAATCCAAATACAATTGATGAAGACTGGGATAATCTTCGTGTAGATGAAAATAGTCCTTTATTAAATCGTGCCAGTCAAGGTTTATATCCACCAGGTTCAGTAATCAAGCCTATGATAGGTGATGGTGTATTGACAAGTGGAGTAGCAACTACAGATACTGTGGTTAATTGTACAGGGGCTTTGCAATTAAGCGGAGGATATTCTCTATCAGATAGTAGTGGAGAAGTTCACGGTGGTGTGAATTTAGCCAAAGCTATAGAAGAATCTTGTAATAGTTATTTTGGTACAATGGGTATACGTTTAGGTAGTGATGGTTTAAAAGAAACTTTCTCTCGTTTTGGTTATGACCAAGAACTTGATACAGATTTCATCAATAATAAACCACAATTACCTGATTTTGATAATTTAAGTGATGGAGAACTTGCTCAAGTAGGTATTGGGCAATCTACTTTACTCGTAACACCGCTTCGCATGGCTATGTTAGCTGGAAGTATAGGGAATGAAGGTATCATGATGAAACCTTTCGTAGTAAATGCCATTACAGCTCCAGATAATAGTATTTTAGAACAACATCAACCAATGACTTGGCGACAAGTATCTTCACCAGAAACAATAAATATCATCTATGAAGATATGAAAAATGTTATTAATCATGGTACAGGTACAAGAGCCAAAGTTCCTGGTATTGAAATGATAGGTAAAACAGGTACTGCTGAAAATTCTACAGGCAAAGATCACGCTTGGTTTATTGGTTGTGCAAATATGCCAAATGAAGATATTGCATTTGCTGTTATCGTAGAAAATAGCGGATTTGGTGGTAGTGAGGCTGCACCTATTATAAAAAATATACTCACAAGTATTTTAGCAAAGGAAGGGAAGTAAAATGTCTACGCTCTTAGACAATCGTTATGAATTAATTGAACGTATAGGCGACGGTGGTATGGCAGAAGTTTATCGTGCTCATGATAAGATGTTAGACCGTTTCGTGGCTGTTAAAATTTTACATCCGCAATTTACAAGTGATGAATCATTTGTAACAAGATTTCGTCGTGAAGCTCAAGGAGCTGCTAAATTATCACATCCGAATATTGTTAGTATTTATGATGTAGGCTCTTGTGATGGTAAATACTATATAGTAATGGAATATATAAAAGGAGAAACTTTAAAAGATAAAATAAATCGTGAAGCTCCTTTGCCAATAGATGTAACACTTAAAATTGTACAGGAAATAGCAGAAGCTTTAGAAAATGCCCATGCAAACCATCTTGTACATTGTGATATTAAACCGCATAATATTTTAATCAATGAAGCAGGTCATGTAAAAGTAGCTGATTTTGGTATAGCTAGAGCTACATCATCATCAACAATAACATATACAGGTACAATTGTAGGTTCTGTACATTATTTTTCTCCAGAACAAGCAAAAGGTCATACTATTAGCCCTAAATCAGATATTTATTCTTTAGGTGTAGTAATGTATGAAATGCTTACAGGTAAAGTTCCTTTTACAGGAGAAACTGCTGTCAGTATTGCGATAAAACATCTTCAAGAACCACCAATTCCACCACATGAATTGCGTCCAGATATACCAGCAATTGTTGAAGCTATAGTATTAAAAGCAATGGATAAAAATCCAGATAATCGTTTCTCTAGTACAGAAATGATTAAAGAAATTGAGCAGGCAAAAAGAAAACCATTTGCAAAGGTTAATGTATCAACAGAAGATCCTTTTGCAACAAGAGTGCTTACTAGTGAAGAAATAGAACAATTACAAAATATTGAACCTAAGAAAACTACAGTAACACCAAATTATAGTCAGCCTGTATATCAAGAAAATAAGGCAGAGCCTCAGAGAAAATCAAAGAATTCCTTTAATAAAACATTTATTATGGGCTTGATTTTTATTCTAGTATTAGGTTTTGGTGTAGGTGCATTTTTATCCTATGGTGATTTTTGGAGCAGTAAAACTGTAGAAGTTCCAAATGTAGTAGGTATGAGTCAAGCACAGGCTGAAGAAACTTTGAAAGCAGAAAACTTGCGTGTAGAAATAGCAGAAACTTTTGATGAATCAGTGCCAGTAGGAAAAGTTGCTTCACAAACTCCAGAAGCTGGTAAAACTGTAAAAGAATCTCGCTTAGTTACTATTTATATAAGTAAAGGCGGAGAAGAAATCAATATGATTAATTTAGTAGGTTTGAGCCAAAGTGAAGCAGAAAATCAACTTGCTAAATTGAAATTGAAGATTGGTCAAGTTACAGCAGAGTATTCTGATAAACCAAGTGGAACAGTATTAAAACAATCTATATCTGCTAATAATAAAGTTAAAAAAGGTGCTAATATAGATATTGTAGTAAGTAAAGGTAAAGAAGTTAAAAAAGTATCTGTACCAAATGTAGTTGGACAATCTGTAGATTCTGCAAGAGCTACTCTAGAAGCACAAGGATTTAATGTAAGTGCAAGTGCTTCATCTGGTAGTGTAACAGCACAAAGTGTATCAGCTGGTTCTCAAGTAGAAACAGGTACTACTATTGAATTGACTGTATCTTCTGGTAGTGCAGATAGACATGAAAATAGCACAAATACAAATGTACCAGATAAAAATGAACAAACAAATACTACTAATACAGGAACAACTAATACAACAACACCAGAAAAACCAGCGATAGAAGTTCCACAAAGACAAAGAGATTAGTATAATAGAATTAAATTAGTTTTATGAAATAAATATTAAAGGAGGATTTTTAATGAATGCTGTTATTTTATTATCAGGTGGATTAGATTCTACAACTTGTATGGCAGTGGCAAAACAACAAGGATATGATTTATATCCTATAAGTTTTAACTATCATCAACGTAATAAAATTGAATTAGAAGGTGCTAAGGAAATTGCTAAATTCTTTGGTGCTAAAAGACATTTAATTATTGATACAAATATGAATGCTATTGGCGGTTCAGCTCTAACTGATGAAAATATAAAAGTTCCAGAAGGTAATGTTGAGAGAAAAGATAATGATGTTCCAGTAACATATGTACCATCAAGAAATTTGATTTTCTTAAGCTATGCTTTAGGTTATGCTGAAGTAGTAAAAGCTGATGCTATCTTTATCGGTGTAAATGCAGTTGATTTTTCTGGATATCCTGATTGTAGACCAGAATTTATTCAAAAATTCCAGGATATGGCAGATTATGCTTGCAAAACTACAGCTGTTGACGGCAAAAAAATAAAGATTGTAACACCGCTACAGACTTTATCTAAAAAAGAAATTATTCAATTAGGTACAAAATTAGGAGCACCGTATCATTTAACTCGCAGTTGCTATAATGGTAGAGAAAAAGCTTGTGGTGTTTGCGATAGCTGTAAACTTCGTTTAAGAGGTTTTGCTGAAGCAGGAATAAAAGACCCTATAGCTTATGAAAAAAATTATAATGATGTAACTAAAAATCATATTGCTTATGAAAACGGAGAGTGAAAATTTGCAAGATGTACAAAATAGAGTAGATAAACGAGGTATTGCCATTCAACGAGTGGGCATTAGTGATGTTTATTTACCATTACAAATAAAGCAAGAACAGCATAGCCAGCCAGTTATGGCTAGATTAAAATTTACTGTGGATTTGCCTATGGAATATAAAGGTACACATATGAGCCGTTTTCAAGAAATTTTGACGAAATGGCATACCAATCCTATTGGGCAAGCTGAAATAGGCAATATTTTAGATGAAGCTATCACTAAATTAAGTTCTAATTCAGCACATTTGTCTATGAGTTTTAAATATTTTATAGAAAAAACTGCTCCAGTTAGTGGTAAAAAATCTTTATTGGATTTAGATTGCAAAGTAAGTGCTGTAAAAACAGCTAGTAAAAATTCTATGCCATTTACACTAGCTATAAAAATACCAGTAACATCTCTTTGTCCATGCAGTAAAGAAATCTCGGCATATGGGGCACATAATCAACGCAGTATTATTTCTGTAAAAATAAATTATGATGGCAAAAAAACAGCTATAAATATTAAAGATATTGTAAGCTTGATAGAAGCACAAGCTTCTTGTCCATTATATCCATTATTAAAACGTGAAGATGAAAAATATGTAACAGAAAAAGCATATGAAAATCCGAAGTTTGTAGAAGATATTTTACGTGATTGTGTTTTAGCACTTAGAACATTAGATGATATTCATTACTTCTCTGTGGAATGTGAAAACTTTGAGTCCATTCATAATCATAATGCTTATGCTAGTCATGTAGAATATTTAAAATAAAAATCAAAGCCTAGATTATAGTTTTATAGTCTAGGCTATTTTTTATAAAAGACATTTAGCAATGTTTATAATTTATGTAATCATGGTATTTTGGGCTTTTAAAGTATATAATTTTCTCATAATTGATAATAAAACAAAAATTATGAGGTGAGTTTATGTTAAAGAATATATTGAAAGTAAATAGACCGGATTTTATTGAGTTGACTACAGAAACAAAAACTGTAACTGCTAAATGGGAAAATGATGATTATAATTTAGATGATATAAATGTTAAGCTAAATCAGGATAATGAACATTTAGCTATTTTTCTTACTGCTCAAACTTCAAAAGTGAAATGGATAAAATTGAGATGGAATAATTTGAGTTGGGATAAAAATGTTCGTTTTTTAGGTGATGCATGGGAACGTGGATATGGTGATATGGAATGGAAAGGTATGAACCCTAATCGTTTTATGCCATGGTATTTCTGTGCTAAAAGTGAAGCAAAATCTGTTTGTTATGGGGTAAAAGTAAGACCTTCAGCAATGTGTTTTTGGCAAGTGGATTCTTTAGGTATGACTTTATTTTTAGATGTTCGTTGTGGTGGTAGCGGTGTAAATCTAAAAGGTAGAGTGATTAAGCTTGCTGATGTTATAGCTTGTGAAATGCGTGATTGCACTAGTTTTGAAGCTATGCAAGAATTTTGCGGTCAGATGTGTGAAGACCCAATTTTGCCTAAATATCCTGTTTATGGTAGCAATAACTGGTATTATGCTTATGGCAAAAGTTCAGAAAGTGAAATTCTAGCTGATTGTGATTATATTTTAAATTTAACAAAAGATATAGAAAATAAACCATATATGGTTATTGATGATTGTTGGCAAGAACATCACCGTTTAAATGAATATAATGGTGGCCCATGGACAAAAGGAAATGAAAAATTCCCTGATATGAAAGCTTTAGCTGAGAAATTAGTACAAAAAGGCGTGCGTCCAGGTATTTGGGTGAGATTATTATTAAATGAAGATGAAAATATAAAAAATGAGTGGAGATTATCACACAATAATTGTATTGACCCAACTAATCCAGAAGCACTTAATTATATTAAAGAAGATATCAAGAGAATTTGTAATTGGGGATATACTTTAATCAAACATGATTTTTCTACTTTTGATTTATTTGGCAAATGGGGCTTTCAAATGAGTCCACTTGTAACAGATGATGGTTGGCATTTTTATGATGATAGTTTGACAAGTGCCGAAGTGGTGAAATTATTATATAAAGCTATTTTAGATGCAAGTGTGGAAGCTTCAAACGGAGAGACTTTGATACTTGGCTGTAATACTATAGGTCATTTAGGTGCAGGTTATATGCATATTAATCGTACTGGTGATGATACAAGTGGTGTTATTTGGGAAAGAACTAGATTTATGGGTGTGAATACGTTAGCTTTTCGTTTACCACAGCATGGCAAATTCTATGAAATTGATGCTGATTGTGTAGGTATTGATGGCGGTATTTCATGGTCAATGAATAAACAATGGGCAGATGTATTAGCGCAAAGTGGAACACCTTTATTTATTTCTGTTAGACCAAATATTTTAGATGAAACAGAAAAACAAGAATTACATGAGATTTTAAAAGTAGCATCTAAGCAAGAACATCATGTAATTCCTGTTGATTGGGAAGAAACTACTTGCCCAGAGCATTGGCAGGATAAAGACCATGATATAGATTGCAAATATCAATGGTTTGAAGAAACTGGTTTGAAATTTAATCCAAATTCAATACGTTATCAAACTTTTTTAGCTATGGTTGAATGATTTAATATTTTACTAAATCGTTTGGTTGGAGATAGTGTTGACGATATTCTCGTGGAGAGATATTCGTAACTTGTTTAAATGCACGTGAAAAAGCAAAAGCATTTTTATAGCCACATGATAAAGCTACGCTATAAATAGGAATTTTCGTTTTGCTTAAAAGTTCACGTGCATTTGCTATTTTAGCATTAGTTAAAAATTGCTGTGGCGAAGTATTTAATTCTTGTTTAAATAATGCATATAAATGACTTCTGCTGATATTGAGATATCTAGCGATATCATTTACACTTAGATTAGTAAAAGTATTTTTTTCAATATATTCAATCGCTTTAGTTACATAAAAACTATTATTTAATTCAACCTTGTTATAAACACTTTGTAAAGCCTCATGAAGTTTGGCAAAAATGAGATATAATTTACTTTGTAGATAACATTCATTGGCAGGTGTTAGTTGATGATAAGAGAGCATTTCTTTGATTATTTCATAGATGGTTTGATTGCAAGATAGATTGATAATGGGATTATCCGTATTTAAATTTGATTGTTTAAGTAGGTGGGGCACATAATCGCCATTGAAACAAATCCATGTATAAGTCCATGGGTTTGTAGGTTCTGCTTTATATAAAGTTACTGTTCCAGGTTCTGTGAGAAAACATTGATTTTCATTTAATTTATAATGTTTATTATTTAAATAATAATGACCTTGACCTTGCAAGATAAAATGAAGCATATAATAATTGCGAACAGCTGGTCCATAAGAATGTGTAGCACCACATTTTTCCCAGCCACAGGATACTAAATATAAATCTTTAGAACTAGTTTTATATTCCATAATTGCAACATCAGCCATAAGTACACCTCATTTTTAAAATATATTTATATTATTTATCCTAAAGTTAACAAGAGATGATGTCAATTAAAAGAATTGGGAAAATATTTTATTTAATTGGCTTTAATTATAATGAAAATAAGTGTAAGATTAATAATATGATTAATTTTTGTAAATAAAATATATAAGGGAGGACAATAATGTGATTGATTTGCATGTACATTCTACAATGTCTGATGGAACGTATACTCCTAGTCAATTGATAAAATTGGCTAAAGATAAAGGATTAAAGGCTATAGCTTTGACTGACCATGATACTATATATGGTAATAAAGAAGCTCGTGAGGCTGCTAAAAAATATGATATGGAATTTATTCATGGTATGGAATTAAGTTTAAATTATAATAATCATCAAATTCACGTAGTAGCTTTAGGTTTTGATGAAGAAAGTAAAGCGTTTAAAGATTTTTATCATGAATTAAGACAGAAAAAACAATCGTCTATAGTATCTGTTATTGATTATTTACAAAAACAAGGATTAGACATTTCGGTAGAAAAAGTAGAACCTTTTATAGCTGGTGGTGCATTAGATAAATATGCTATTTTACGCTATTTAGTATCTGATAAATCAAAAGCAGGAGATATTCAGTATTTATGGGATAGATATATTGATCCTGCTTTTAATAATTTGAATTTGAAGATAACAGAAAATCCAAAGGCAGAAGATGCAATCCAAGCTATGAAAAAAGCTGGGGCTGTTACATCTTTAGCTCATTTTCATAAAAAGATAGGTTTTAAAAATTATACAAGAGAAGAACAAGAAGCAAATATAAAGTATTTACATGAAATTGGTTTAGATGGTATGGAAGCATATTATCCAAATTATAGTGAAGATGATGAAAAATTTGCTCATTATTTGATTGAAAAATATAGTTTAGTGCCAACTGGTGGTACTGATTTTCATGGTGCTAATCGACCATCTGTAGATTTAGGCAGTGGTACAAATAATAATTTAGATGTACCATATGAATTTTATCAAAATATTTGTAAGTTAATAAAGCGTTAGTTTTAATAAATATTTAAAATATAATTATTTGTGGATAATAATTAATATTAATAGTTGACAAAGAGAAGTATTAATTATATTATATAAATATAATATGAAATGAATTTAGTATATAAAAGCTAAGACAAATAAAATATATTGGAGGCTATTAATTATGAAAAAATGGGTTTGTACTGTATGCGGTTGGGTTTATGATGAAGAACTTGGAGATCAAGATTATGATTTAGCTCCTGGTGTAGCTTTTGAAGATTTACCAGAAGATTTTGTATGCCCATTATGCGGTGTTGGTAAAGACCAATTTGAAGAAGAAGCTTAATTAAATTTTATAAAATTAAGACATTAACGCAGTATTGCCAATTTTTTAGTTGGTATACTGCGTTATTTAGTTTATCTAGTGAGGTGTAATTTTGTTTAAAAGAAAATATCATCATAATGCTTCATCAGAAGATTGTAATAAACTTTGTTGTACCAAAATAGAAAATTTTTCAGCTCATGCTGGAGATACAGAAATATTTACAGATGTGAATATGCATATTCATTGTGGACAATTAACAGCTTTAATCGGGCCAAATGGAGCAGGAAAATCTACATTATTAAAATGTATTTTAGGGCAAGTACCTCATAGTGGGAAATTACATTATGTAGATGCTAAAGGAAAACATACAGGAAATCCTATTATAGGTTATGTACCACAGTATTTGCGTTTTGACCGTACTTCGCCTACTAGTGTAATGGATTTTTTTGCAGCCTGTTTATCAAAATATCCTGTATGGCTCTGTAGTATGAAAAAATTAAGACCAAAAGTTTTAGAAAGTTTGCGTAGGGTAAAAGCTGAACATTTAATTGATAGAAGATTAGGAGCTTTATCTGGCGGTGAAATGCAACGTGTATTATTATCTCTAGCTTTAAATCCAATGCCAGATTTATTATTGTTAGATGAGCCAGTATCTGGGGTAGATCACAATGGTTTGAAATTATTCTATGAGATTGTATCCGAGCTTAGAGAAAAAGAAGATATGGCAATTGTTTTGATATCACATGATTTACCACTTGTAGCTCAATATGCTGACCAAGTTGTTTTGTTGAATAAAAAAGTGATTTGTAAAGGAACACCACAAGAAGTATTCAATCGTAAAGAAACAAAAGCATTATTTGGTAATATTGTAGCTCCATTAGAAGAGGAGGCAGAATAATGTTAGATATTATTTATAATGGTTTAGATGTGATTTTGCCTTTTGCTTGGATAAATCATGTATTTATGAAAAATGCTTTTTTGGCAGTGTTGATGATTACACCACTTTTGGGAATTTTAAGCACTATGGTTGTCAGCAATCGCATGGCATTTTTTTCTGATTCATTAGGTCATGGAGCATTTACAGGTGTTGCTGTAGGTGTATTATTAGGCAGTGGTGAGCCACTTGTTTCGTTGATTATATTTTCGATAATTTTTGCGGCTCTAATCACATATATTAAACATCGCAGTAGTGCTTCAACAGATACAATTATTGGTGTCTTTTCTTCGGCAGGTATAGCAATAGGTCTTATCTTGATGTCGCATGGCGGCAATTTTAGTAATTATACTTCATATTTTATTGGTGATATTTTAAGCATTACAGCTGATGAGCTTGTATATTTATTCATAACTTTTATTGTCGTTGTGATTGCATGGTGTTTCTTATTTAATCAGATTTTGATAATTAGTATAAATGATGGTTTTGCTGCTAGTAGAGGTATTAAGACTTTATATATTGAAATGATTTTTGCATCTATTGTAGCTGTAGTTGTTTCTATAAGTATTCAATGGGTAGGATTATTAATTATAAATTCATTGTTGATTTTGCCAGCGGCAGCGGCTAGAAATATAGCAGTTAATGCTAGACAATATCATGCTTTATCTATTTGCTTTGCTATTTGTGCAGGGCTTTTAGGTCTTGTGATTTCTTATTATGCTGATATTGCAACTGGGGCAACCATTGCTATTTTTGCGGCAATTATATTTTTTATTACATTATTTTTACGCCCATATTTTCAAAATTAATATATTTAGTTTGTAATTTTACTAGATTTAATATTTTTATTGTGATATACTTAGGTTTACAAGTTTACTTTAATGTATAAAAATGAGGTTTTTATGAAAATAACTAAAAAAATAAAAGATGAAATGTTGGAGATTTTAGAAACGACGTATAAAGATGCTAAGCCAGCTTTAATTTTTAATAACCCTTTTGAATTGTTGATTGCAGTTATATTGTCAGCACAATGTACGGATAAACGCGTGAATATAACTACAGCTCGTTTATTTGCTAAGGCAAATACTCCAGAAAAGATTTTGGAAATGGGTGTTACTGCTTTAGAAGAAGAAATACGTGATTGTGGATTATTTAGAAATAAGGCAAAGAATATAATAGCTACTTGTCATAAATTATGTAGTGATTATAATGGTGAAGTGCCTGAGCAATTCGAAGAATTATTGAAGTTGCCAGGTGTAGGAAGAAAAACGGCAAATGTTGTTTCAAGCATTGCGTTTAATCGTCCTGCTATAGCTGTGGATACACATGTATTTAGAGTATCCAATCGTTTGAAATTAGCTGTAGGTAATACACCTGATGAGGTAGAAAAAGGATTGCAAAAGGCAATACCGATGGAAAAATGGTCAGATGCACATCATTGGCTTATTTGGCATGGTCGTAAACTTTGTAGAGCAAGAAATCCTCTATGTGGTGATTGTCCACTTAAAGATATTTGCCCTTCTGCATTATTGCAAGCTTGATATAATTATATTGAGGAGATGTTTTAATGATTTATCGCAAGGCTACATTTAACGATGTTGAAGAAATATATAATTTAGTAAATTTATATGCTCAAGAAGGAGTAATGTTAGCACGTTCTCGAAATACTTTATATGAAACTTTGAGAGATATGTATGTTGCTGAAGAAGATGGTGAAATACTAGGTGTGGGAGGTCTGCATATAGTTTGGGATGAATTGGCAGAAGTTCGCACTTTAGCAGTAGCTAAAAAAGCTTTACGTCGTCATATTGGTGCAAATATCGTGGAACATCTCATTGAAGAAGGAAAAGCTTTAGGTATAAGAAAAGTTTTCACATTGACATATCAAGATAAATTTTTTGGCAGTTTAGGATTTAAAGTAGTAACGAAAGATGATTTGCCACAAAAAGTTTGGAAGGATTGTATAGATTGCCCAAAATTCCCAAATTGCGACGAAATCGCCATGGAGATGTATATTTGATAGATTAAATAAAAGCTGGCTATTGAGTCAGCTTTATTTTTTTGTCTTTATAAAAATCAAGGTTTAAGCTAAAATTGAATTATAAATTGTGGATATTTGAAATTAATACATAATATAGGATTAAGATATAAAATTTTCGGTGATTTTTATATAGGAGATGATTTTTTGCAAGCAGGAGAAACAACTTTAAATAAATTATTAAATACATCTCGTCAGTTTATAGTACCTATCTTTCAAAGAAATTATAGTTGGCAAAAAAGCCAATATGAACAATTATGGTTTGATATTTTACGTGCTAGTAAATTTAAAGAAAAACAAAATCATTTTATTGGCTCTATTGTATATATTGATATGGGGACGCCAGCGGGACGACCTCAACAATTATTATTGATTGATGGTCAACAACGTTTGACGACAATTTCTATTTTATTATGTGCAATAAAAGATTATGTGCAGAAATTCAATTTAGAAACTAAGCTTATCAATTTAGCAAAGATAAAAAATCAATTTTTATATAATAGTGATGAAATAGATGAAGATAGATATAAATTATTGTTGAATGTGCAAGATAAGGAAACGTATATAAAATTAATAGATAATACAATATTTACAGTGAATAAGCCTGCTACAAATATCATTAAATGTTATGAATTTTTTTATGAACATATAGAAGATTTTATAAAACAAGATGGGCAAATTGATGAAATTTATGCAGGTATTTTTAAATTGAGTTTAGTGTCAATATCTTTGGATAAAGATAGCGATAATCCTCAGATGATTTTTGAAAGTATGAATTCTACAGGTAAAGATTTATCGCAAACGGATTTATTACGCAATTATTTATTGATGGATTTGACGCCAGAAAAGCAAACTAGATTGTATAAAACATATTGGAAACCTATGGAAGAATTATTTGGCGAAGACATTTATAAAAATGATGTAAATAAATTTGATTATTTTATCCGTGATTTTTTAACTTTAAAGAGTGATACAGGTTATATTTGTAAGATAAATAATGTATATGAGAATTTTAAGCGTTATTATTTAGATAATAATTGTGAGAAATTCGCAGTTTTGAGGGATTTATTTACTTATGCCAAATACTATGCTTGCATTGATTTATTGCAAGAAAAAGATGATGAGCTTAAACTATATTGGCAAGAATTTAAGAAACTAGATAGTCATGTAGTATATCCATTTTTATTGAAATTGTATGATGATTATAGTCGTCAGATATTGATTAAAGAAGATTTTAAAAAGATTTTGCAAGTAGTGATAAGTTATTTATGGCGTAGAGCTATTTGTGAAATACCGACAAATTCACTTAGCAAAACTTTTGCTACTTTATATCAATCTGTGGATAAAGATGATTATGTAAATAGTGTTATCAAGGCTTTTGTATTTAAATCAAGTTATAAACGATTTCCATCTGATTATGAAGTTCGAGAAAAATTGCAAACGAAGGATATATATCATTTTCGCTTGCGTAAATATTTACTAGAAGCGTTAGAAAATTATTATCATAAAGAGCCCATTGATTTAAATACAGCAAATTACACTATAGAACATATTATGCCTCAAAATATAGAACATAATCTGTTATGGCAACAAATGTTAGGCGAAGATTGGCAAGAGGTGCATAGCTTGTATTTGCATACTTTGGGCAATTTGACGATAACGGGATATAATGCAGAAATGAGCAATAAATCTTTTGTGGAAAAAGTAAATGGTGAGAGTGGATTTAAGCATAGTCATTTAAAATTAAATGAAAGCATTGCTCAATGTGATGTATGGAATAAAAAAGCTATTCAACGAAGAACAAATATATTGACGGATATAATTTTAAAAATATGGAAATATCCAGAGTTTTGAAGTGTTGTTAAGATAAGTATTTATTTAAATAAATTAATGAGGTGATTTTATGAAATATTGTCCATACTGTAATCAAATGGTTTCTCCAGTGAAAAGACCATCATGGTTTTTATTTATATTTTTATCAGTAATTACTGGTGGCAGTTGGATTTTTATCTATGCTATATATTATTTTTTGTTTAAAAAAGAACAATGCCCTATTTGCGGTGGAAAAGATTTAAGGAAGAGATAGAATATATAAGCCCTAGAAACTTTTATTTATTAGATTTTGGGGCTTATTATTTTTAGAAGGTGAAATGATGCATGACATATGGAACCCATGGCATGGTTGTTTTAAATATAGTGAGGGCTGTAAAAATTGTTATATGTATTATCTAGATAAGATAAGAGGTAATAGTGGAGCCTACATCTATAAAGTAAAGGCAAATTTTTATTATCCATTAGCTAAAAATAGACAAGGCGAATATAAGATAAAAAGTGGTGAACAAATAAGGGTTTGTATGACATCAGATTTTTTCTTAAAAGAAGCTGATGAGTGGCGAGAAGAAGCATGGAGAATAATAAAAGCTAGAAGTGATGTTATATTTATATTGATAACAAAAAGAGCAGAAAGAATAAGAGCATGTTTACCTAAAAATTGGGACGATGGTTGGGAAAATGTGTTTTTGCATGTAACTTGTGAAAATCAAAAGCGTGCAGATGAGAGAATACCAATATTATTGAATTTGCCATTTAAACATAAAGGGATAATTGTTGCTCCATTTTTGGAAAATGTAAGTATAGAAAAATATTTAAAAAATGGAGAAATTGAACAGGTAATTTGTGGCGGAGAAAATTATAATGGAGCTAGAGTTTGTAATTTCGATTGGGTGAAAAACTTGCGCCAAGAATGTGTAAAAGCAAATATTACATTTTGTTTTATGGAAACAGGAACAGTTTTTATGAAAGATAAAAAAATATATAATTTGCCCTCAAAGGAATTACAAAGTAAGATGGCTTTTAAATCTAAAATGAATTATCAAGGCAAAGAAATAGTTTTTAAATTATATGACCAATTTGGGAGATTATTAGACAAGGAAAAATTGTATAAAAGAAGTTTTAAACTAAAATGTAATGAATGTGCTAGTAAACTTATCTGTAATGGTTGTAGTGAGTGCAAGCAAGATTGTAAATAAAAAACCTAATCTCTAGAATAATTAGAGATTAGGTTTTCAATTAATGACTTTTTTCGTATTCAGTTAAAACTTGTTCAAGAATTTCAGCTGTAGCTTTTACTGTATTTAAACAATGTACTTCTTGAGAGTAATGTTTTGCTTTAATTTGACAGCAAAGTCTTGAAGAAAAATGATTTTGAAATGCTCTAACTAAGTTTAACATTATAGGCTTTAAGTGAGTAGTTTCATGAGCTCTTGTTTCAATATATTTACTTGAGATAACACATGCTGAACCACTTAAAGCTCCACATACATCACCAACATGGAAACCACCACCAAATGCGCCTGTCATTTTTAGAGCCTTTTCATCAAGATTTAAATTATAATATTCATTACCTGCACGAATAAGACTTTCTGCACAATTATAACCTTGTATGTAATATTTTTCTGCTATGTCTTTTAACATAATATGATTTTTTCTCCTTTATTAAAGATATATAATACTATATTATAACATATATTTTTAAATACTAGCAAAATAGTATATAATAAGCATATAAAATGAAGTGAGGTCGTAAAATGAATAGAATGATTGAAATTTGTTGTGGTAGTTATGAAGATGCCATAAATGCTTATAGAAGTGGAGCAAAGAGAATAGAATTAAATTCAGCTTTGCATTTAGGAGGACTTACGCCAAGTATAGCTACTTTAGAATTAATTAAAAGAAATACAGATTTAGAAGTTATTTGTATGGTAAGACCAAGAGGAGCTGGTTTTTGCTATAGTGATTTAGAAAAAAAGCAGATTTTTGCCGAAGCAAAAGCTTTATTAGAGCATGGTGCTGATGGATTAGCTTTTGGCTTTTTGACTGAAGATAGAGCGATTGATTTAGAATGTACACAAAAAATGGTAAATCTAGTACATTCCTATGGAAAGACAGCAGTATTTCATAGAGCCTTTGATTGTGTAAAAGATGAAAAAACAGCTATAAATGAATTAATAAAATTAAACATAAATAGAGTATTAACTAGTGGATTGAAAGCAACAGCTATAGAAGGCAAAGAATTGATTAGAAGTTTACAAAAAACAGTAGGAGCAAAAATAGAGATTTTAGCAGGTAGTGGTATTAATAAAGATAATGCAAAAGATTTAATAGAATATACAAAAGTAAAGCAGATACATTCATCTTGTAGGGCATGGAAAGAAGATAAAACAACTTTTGGTGATTTTGTGAATTATGCATTTGCTCAAGGTGAAAATAAAGCTTGTTATGATTATGTAGATGAAAATTTAGTGAGAAATTTAATTAAAGCTGTTAATGAATAATTTTTTATAAGTTAGGAGAATGATTTTGCAGTTAAAATGGGAGAGTTTTAATTATAATTTGAAGAGAGATTTCAAATTATTTATTTTTGTTTGGTTATATTTAAATTTATTACGTGTAATTTCATTGATAACGATGAAAAGTTATGCTGGTGATATAAATTTAAATGATATTTTGTTGACTATCTATTATGGGGCAAGAATTAGTTTAAAAACAGCAGGCGTGCTTATGCTATTTACATTTATTTTTGTTACATTAATAGGTTGGTTGATAAATAAGCATTTAGATAAATTGAGATTAGGACTATCAGCAGTATTTTTATTTATATTGAATTTTTTATTTGTAGCAAAATATTTTTATTATAGGGAATTTCATACTAATTTTAATGAAATGGTATTTAATGCTGTAAATGATGATGTAAAAGCTTTATTTTATACAATGATAGAGCAATATCATTTATTGGAAGGTACAGTAATCATTATTTTATTTACAGCTATAGTCGTATATATATTGAAAAAGTATCTTGCTTGGCAGTGGATAAAAAAATCTTTTAAATTTGAAAAAAGTTTTATATTTAAAATATCAGTTATAGTATTTACTTTAGTTTTTGCTTTATTTGTACGCTTTGGTGCTAGTTTTTCTTATGCAAAATCCATTCATTGGGAAAACTGTGCAAAGACAAAGGATACTTTTCTTAATGAGATAATTTTAGATGATATGCAAGCTATCTATCGAGGATATTCTATTAAAAAACGTATTGATAATGGCGTGATTTATGGCGTGCATAAAGAAAATATTACCCAGAATGTAGAGTTTTTAGCGAAAAATAGTGATGCTTATCGTCTGCAAAAACAAGACTTAAGTCAAATTGATAGTAATTTAGTATATCAAGCTCATGGTAATATAATTGATAAAAAACAGCATATATTTATTATAATCGGTGAAAGTTTTGCTCAATGGCCATTATTAGATAAATATGCAAATCTGCAATTAGGCGAAAATGTGCGAGCTATTATGCAAAAAGATAATGCAACATATACACATAATTTTATGCCTAATGGTGCATTTACACCTATGGCAGTAAATGCTATTATTTGTGGTTTATCTGATGTAAATATATATCCTAATCATCAATATGAGTCATATAAGCAGGTATATGCTACATCTTTTGCGCCGCAGATAAAAAAATTAGGATATAAAACACAGTTTTGGTATGCTGGTTTTAGTGGTTGGGAAAGAATAAAAGATTTTGCTTTGGCACAAGGCTTTGATGAATTTCATTGTGCATCAGATTATCAATATCCATCAGGTAATGTATGGGGCTGTGATGACGAATTTATTTTTGATAAGTTAAAGCAAGAAGTAGCTCAAAATGATGAACCTACAGTATATGTGATTTTATCTGTATCAAATCATGCGCCTTATAGTGTAGATTTAGCAAAAGCAGGTTTTCCGAAAGAAGAAGTGCGAGCTAAATTACCTGTAAATGTGCAAAATAATGAAGATTTATTAAATAAATTAGGTCATTATTGGTATACAGATAAAGTGATTGGCAATTTTGTTGAAGATATTGAAACAACATATCCTAAAGAAAATCTATTTGTAATTACTGGTGATCATGCTGATAGAACAAATATAGAAGTAAAGCCAACATTATTTAATAGATATACTGTGCCATGTGTCATTTATGGTGATGGTATTACAAAGAATATATTATCAGATGAAGTGGCTGGCGGTCATATTAATATTGGGGCAACTATATTTGAATTGATAGCGCCACAAGGTTTTGAATATTATAGTTTAGGTAAATCATTAACAAGAGGAGCAAATGTAGGCTTTAATGATAGTGTTTGGCTTAATACTGTAGATATAGGTAAATTAGATGGAAATGAACCAATAGAAGTAGAAAAAACTTTGGAAGCATATAGGACAATTTCATGGTGGAGAAGCATAAAAGGTAATTTAATTCCATAAAAAATAGCCATTTTCCAAATTTCTAAATGAGAGATAAGGAAAATGGCCATTTTTATTCAATGAGAAGACCTTTATTTTTATATTTTTCTTTTAATATTGGTGAGATATTATCATCTGTTAATAATAAATCAACATTATCTAGATTTAATACTTTTTGTTTTGAACGTTTGCCAATCTTACTAGAATCCATTATGGCAATTACTTTTTCTGAACGTTGAGATAATAATTTAATAATACCTATTTCGGACATGCGAAAATCGGTGAAGCCATCTTTATAATTTATAGCATTAATAGATAAAAAGGCAATATCAGGAAAATATTGACCAAATTCTTGTTCGCAAGTAGTACCATAAGTTGATTTTTCTTGAGAATCAATAATTTCGCCAATAGAAACAATTTTTATTGCTGGATTTTGAATTAAAATATTAATGGCTGCTAAATTATTAGTAATGACAGTAATATTATCTTTTTTAAAAACTAATTCTTGGGCTAATATAGTATTAGTTGTTCCGGAATTTAAAGCAATGATTGCATTGGGTTTAATATAAGCTAATGCTTTTCGTGCAGCTTCTCGTTTTAATTTTATATTGAGAACTTCCCTACCGGTAAAATTGGATAAAGACGGCAATGAATCAGGTAAACAAGCACCGCCACGTATACATTTTATTAGACCACTTTGTTCCATAGTTTTTAAATCACGGCGAACAGTATCAACAGAAACATTTAATAAATCTTTTAAATCATTGATTTTTACAATAGCTTGTAATTGTACTTGTTGCAAGATTAATTCTACACGTTCATTATAAAGCATGAAATAATCACCACTTAAGATAAAATAAGATTTTGCTCAAATAAATATAAATAAATTATTTTAAAGTACGTTGTTTTAAAACTTCATAAGCTAAGATAGCAGCAGCATTAGAAGCATTTAAAGAGTTTACTTTGCCACGCATTGGGATTTTGACGATGAAATCGCAAGCATTTTTTGTAAGACGGCTAACACCACGACCTTCACTGCCGATAACTAAAACGAGAGGGCCTGTCATATTAGCATCATAATAATTTTCTGTACCGTCCATGTCTGCTCCAGCTACCCAAAGACCTTTTTGTTTTAATTCTTCTAAAGTTTGTACTACATTACCAATGCGAGCTACAGGAACATATTCTAAAGCTCCAGCAGAAGTTTTAGCTACGATAGAAGATAATGGGCAACTGCGATGTTTAGGAATTAAAATACCATGAGCACCAACAGCATCAGCAGTACGTAAGATTGCACCGAGATTATGAGGGTCTTCTAATTCATCTAATAAGATGATGAATGGATCTTCATTGCGTTCTTTAGCAAGATTTAAAATATCATCAAGTTCTACATAATCAACAGGAGCTGCATAAGCTGCAATACCTTGATGACGTTGACCGCCACAGATTTGATCAAGTTTTTCAGTATTTACATTTTGTACAATGATACGACGTTCTCTAGCAAGTGTCATAATTTCAGGCATAGAACCACCATGTGCGCTATCTGCGATCAAGATGCGATTGATAGAACGACCACTTTTTAAGGCTTCACGAACAGCATTGCGACCAAGTAAGATATCTTCACTGATTTCTACTTTTTTAGGTTTAATTTGTTTTGTATCATTTATTTTTTTCTTCGGACGAGGACTTACTACAAATTTATTTTTTTTATCTTTTTTAGGTTTATTTTTTGTTGGACGCATGATAATCTCCTTTTTTATTAATATTTTATAAATTATTCTTCACGTAATTTAAGCATTTCTTTAAATTTACCACAAGTCATAGCACCTTCAGGGCAACGACCAGTGCGAACACAAGTTGCACCTGCATTTTTGAATAAAAGTGGAGCTACTTTTTTTACTTCAGCAAGCATTAAATATGCCATTTGACGAATTTCCCATTGAGCACGATTACAGCAACGAAGAGAGAAGAAGTTAAGAAGTGAACGAGCATTAAATGTTGCTAAAACTTTCGTTTCTGTAGCATTAGCTAAAACATAACGAGCATCTTCTTTAGGAACATCCATAGCTACTAATTCATCATAAGTTTGGCGAATTGTATGCATTAGATTTTCAAATTTTGCCTTAGCTTCATCATTTTCAGCGATTGATGGCGGTAAAATATATTCAAAATCATGTTCACTTACATAACGCTGAGATTGTTGAGAATAAGAAGCAATACGATGGCGTACTAATTGATGAGTGAGTACGCGAGAAATACCTTCAATGGCAAATGTAAAAGTAACATGTTCCATAGTGGAAGCATGACCCATGCTGATAATTTTTTCTACAAGTTTAGTAACTTGTTCATCAGTCATTTTTTCGGATAATTCCTCTGCACCAGCAGGAGAATAACAAAGACGAGCTGCCATAGCTACAGTACGCTCTGGTTCAGCAGTATATTTCATAAGTTTAACTTTAATCAAAGTAAAGCACTCTCCTAATATAAATTAAGTAAATTAATTATAACTAGTTTTAAAACTTTTCACAAGTAAAGTACAGTAAAAAAGAGCAATACTAATAATTTACATTTAACAATTAGTATTGCTCTTTGAGTATAGAATTAAATTTCGTTTAAATAATCTGTTACAGATTTAATAGCATTGGCACCATCAGAAGCAGCAGTTAAAACTTGACGTAAATCTTTTGTACGCAAATCACCAGCTACAAAAAATCCTTTGGCATTTGTTTTACCTGTTTCATCAGCAATAACATAACCAGCATCATCAGTATTGACAAAATCAGGTACTAATTGATTATTAGGTATCATGCCCACTGCTACGAAAATTCCATCTACAGGAATATCTACAATTTCGCCAGTCTTTTTATATTCGATTTCAATCGCAGAAACTTTTTTATCCCCTTTGATAGATTTTGGCAAAGCAGATTTTACAAATTCCACATTTGGCATAGCAAAAATTTTTTCTTGGGAATGTTTATCTCCACGCAATTCATCACGACGATGGATTAAATAAACTTTTTCACAGATTTTGGCAAGGAATAAAACATCTTCAAGAGCAGTATTTCCGCCACCGATAACAGCAGTTGTCTTATTGCGATAAAAAGCACCATCACAAGTAGCACAATAATAAACACCACGGCTTAAATATTGCTGTTCTCCAGGAACATTCAAAGTACGAGGATTAGCACCAGTAGCCAAAACGACAGATTTAGTTAAAATAGGTGCTTGACCTTCGATTTCTACAGTATATGAATTATCCTCATTTTGTTTAATAGCAGTTACAGTCGCTTCTTTAATTTCAGCACCTAATTTTTCAGCATGTTCTTGAAGTGCCATAGAAAAAGAAGCCCCATCAATATTAGGCATACCAGGATAATTATCTAAATCATTAGTAGTAACAATCTGACCACCACTATAACCAGCTTTTTCCAAAACAACATAATTCAAAGCCGCACGAGAAGCATATATAGCAGCAGCAAGACCAGCAGGACCACTGCCAATAATAACAGTATCTAACATAAAATCACCTACAATATAAAATCAATATTTCTTATAAAATAATAATTATTATCCATTAACTAAATTATAATATAAAAAACAACAAAATGTCTACAAAAATATTGCAGAAAAAAGAATCATAATATATAGTAAAAGAAAGGGATAGAAGTAAAGAAACAAGCTTAGCAAAAGTCTAGACGAAGAAAGGAATAAAAAATGAAAAAAAAATCTCCTCGCCTACAATTAAATATAAGATTAACTCCCGAACAAAATGAATTAATAAAACAAAAACTAGAACAAACACAAATATCAAAAACTCAGCTAATAATAGACAGCATAAACAACAACCCAATATACATAATACCCAACCTAGAACAAACAATATCGCAAATAAAATACCTAGGAAATAAAGTAAACGAATTATCTAATAAAATAGAAACAAAAGATGAAAATACAGAAAAACTACTACAAGAAATCCAGCAAGGATGTGATGAATTTTGGCAATTATTAAAGTCGTTAAAGCAGGAAAAACAAAAGCAAGTCTAAAATCAGCTCTAAATTATATTGCTAATGAAGAAAAAATAACTACAATAACAGGGAAAAAATTAATAACTCCGTTGAATTGTTGGGGTTCATTAAAAAATATATATGATACAATGATAGCAACAAAAGAGCTATATCGAAAAGCAATAGATAATAGAAACAGTGAAATGTATAAACATTTTCAGCAATCATTTAAGCCAAATGAAATAACTCCAGAAAAAGCCCATGAAATAGGAAAAAAATGGGCAATGCAAAATTTTGCTCAAGATGGTTTTGAAGTATGTATATGTACTCACTTAGATACAGAACATATACATAATCACTTTATCATCAATTCAGTAAATGCTATAACAGGAAAGACAATAGAAATACATGCCAATAAAACTTTAGAAAAATTAAAATATAGTTCTGATGAATTATGTAGAGAATATAATTTATCAGTCATTGAAAGAGATATATTTGCTCAAAATAAAAATCATGAATATAATATGCGTAAAAAATATAGCTTTTTAAGAGAACAATTTAGAGATTTAACGTGGCAGAAAACAGTTTATGATAAAATAATAGCTATTTTAAATAAAAGTAGAAATAAAGACTTTAAATATTTTGAGCAGGAATTATTAAAAGTTGGCATAAAATTGGAACATGAACGTTTAAAGAAAGATTTAATCTTTAATTATATTGATGAAAATAGAAAAGTTAGTGATAAAACTTTAGCTAAAACTTTTCATGATGATAAAATTCTACGTAGTAATATTGAAATGATATGGGGAAAAACTCTTCAATATGATTTAGATAAAAAAATATATTTATCCGAAAAAAAACAAGGATTTTATAATTTGATAGAGAATTTAATAAAAACAATTGATAATATAAATAAATTAAATATAAAAACTAAAGTAGAGTTTTATATATTTATGGAAAAACAAGGTTGGTTAATAAAAGAAACTCAAACAGGTAAAGCTTTTTATAATCAAGAACATGATAGATATTTATACGATAATACTATTTATAAAATTTTAGAAAATAAAGCGTATTGTTTGAAATATATAGAACAAAATTTAATGTAAAAGGGGCTTTACTAATGGGAGTAGCGATGAAAGGTCATTTATTGGCACTATTTACAATCATCTGTTGGGGAACAACATTTATATCCACTAAAATATTATTAGTAGATTTTTCGCCAATTGAGATATTATTAACAAGATTTGTAATCGGTCTTAGTATTTTATATATAATCAGACCAGAACCTTTGAAGTTAAGACATGAAGAACATCGTTTATATTTGGTAGTGGCAGCATTATCAGGAATTACTTTATATTATTTGATGGAAAATATTGCATTGACATATACATATGCTTCAAATGTTGGAATTATTTCATCAACAGCTCCTTTTTTTGCTGCTATTTTAGCTAGTTTTACATTGCGAAAACATGCAATAACAGGGCCTTTTATTGTAGGATTTATAATTTCAATGATAGGTATAGTATTTATTGCCTTAGAAGAAAGTAGTTTGAATATCAATCCTAAAGGCGATATCTTAGCTTTAGGAGCTGCTGTTTTATGGGCTGTTTATGCTGTAGTATTAAAGAAAATTTGTGCATTTGGCTATGATATGATAGTTATTACAAGAGAAATTTTTCTTTATGGTGTAATTTTAATGATACCACCAGTTATTTTTATGGGTTTTAATATTGACTTAATTTATTTATTGGAACCAGTAAATTTAGCAAATATGTTGTATTTAGGAATTGGTGCTTCAGCAATTTGTTTTTTGACATGGAATTTCGCTACGAAGTATTTAGGTGTGGTAAAGACTACAGTATATATATATGCTTGCCCAGTGGTAACAGTAATTACTGCTTATTTAGTATTAAATGAGCCAATAACTTTATATAAATTAATAGGTATGATATTAGCTATTGTTGGCTTAGTTATATCACAAAGATAAAGAAAGCTCTCAGATATTCTGAGAGCTTTTTATTATAAGCCTAGATTTTCGCCTACTAGGATAACTTTTATTTTTTTGGCTGGACGACAAATACGAGTAGTAACCATATAAGCACAGCAACTATCACTAGATAAGCAATTATGACAAGCACCAGTCTGATTACATGGTGTTTTAGCATTAGGAAAACGTTGCACAACGCTAGGAGCGGCTATATTTCTAGCACGAGCATAAGCATCATCTAGAGTTTTTACTACTTTATTCATACCTGCGATTATGATTACGTTTTTAGGTCCATAAATCATGGCAGCAACACGATTGCCGTTGCCGTCGATATTTACTAATTGACCATCTTCACTGATAGCATTAGAGCTCATAAGGAAAGTATCACAAAGTAGAGCTTTACGCATGAGGTCAAGTCGTTCTTCTGGTGATTTGGCACTATCGCGGTCAATTACTTGATAATGTTCTTTTATATAGGATAATAAATTAATTTCATCAATAGAAATAGAGCCTCCCCATGAAACAACATCTTTTTCAGGGATTAATTTAATTGCTTGGGCTAAAGCTTCTTCTTTGGTGCTACAGTAATAAGCTTCAAAATGACGTTTAGTTAGAGCTTTTACTACATTAGGGCCTAATTTGTCATAACGCAATTGTTGAGGTAAATTTCTAGCCATAAAATCATCTCCAATATAAATAGTATTTACTTATATTATAATATAAAATTTCTTTATCAAGGATATATAATAATGAAGAAAAATAAGTACTTAATTAAATTGATATTTACAAAAGAGATTTAAATCTATATTATATTAAATATATAAATATTAATAATAAAGTTTATTAGTAATAGATTGCGGAGGTTAATTATGGGTAAAATTATTTTAACAGGAGATAGACCTACTGGTCGTTTACATATTGGTCATTATGTAGGTTCTTTAAAAAGACGTGTAGAATTACAAAATTCTGGAGAATTTGAAAAGATTTTCATTATGATTGCTGATGCTCAAGCACTTACAGATAATGCAGATAATCCAGAAAAAGTTCGTCAGAATGTATTAGAAGTAGCTTTGGATTATTTAGCTTGTGGCATTGACCCTAAAAAATCCACAATTTTTGTGCAATCACAAATTCCACAGCTTTGCGAATTGACATGTTATTATATGAACCTTGTTACTGTATCTCGTTTACAGAGAAATCCTACAGTTAAATCTGAAATTCAAATGCGTAATTTTGAAGCAAGTATTCCTGTTGGCTTTTTAGCTTATCCAGTAAGTCAGGCTTCTGATATTACAGCTTTTAAAGCGACAACTATACCAGTTGGTGAAGACCAAGAACCAATGATTGAACAGACAAGAGAAATTGTTCGTCGTTTTAATATGTTATACAATACAGAAACTTTAGTAGAACCAGATATCTTACTTCCAGATAATAAAGCTTGTTTGCGTCTTCCTGGCATTGATGGTAAAGCTAAAATGAGTAAATCCTTAGGAAACTGCATTTATTTATCTGATGAAGCTGATGTCATTAAACAAAAAGTAATGAGCATGTATACAGACCCTGACCATATCAAAGTTTCTGACCCAGGTAAAATAGAAGGTAATACAGTATTTATTTACTTAGATGCATTCTGCAAAGATGAACATTTTGCTAAATATTTACCTGATTATAATAATTTAGATGAATTAAAAGCTCATTATCAACGTGGTGGTCTTGGTGATGTTAAAGTTAAAAAATTCTTGAATGCTGTATTACAAGAAGAATTTGAACCAATTAGAAATCGTCGTAAAGAATATCAAAAAGATATTGCTTATGTATATCAGATTTTAAAAGAAGGTTCTGAAGTAGCTCGTGAAGTGGCTCAACAAACGTTGCATGAAGTAAAAGATGCTATGAAAATAAATTATTTTGATGATATTGAATTATTAAATCAACAGATTGATAAATATAAAGAAGTTAAATAATTATTTTAGGAAAACTTCCCATAGAATTTTATTTTTTAGATTTTATGGGGAGTTTTTTATTTTTAATAGCAATAAAATAACTTTAATAATTAATGCATATTTTTTCATTTTTTTCGATAATAAATTTAAAGTATTACTAAAATATAATAAAATAAGAATGTCTTTTAACAGAGTACTGGATTGTAAAATATAACTTTACATTAAGTTTATGCTGTTAATGGATATAAATAAATTGTTAACTTGTGAAATTGGTATTTTCTTCTTAATATGGACATTATGATAAATAAAAATATAATTTCTAAGAAAATAATCTGTATTTATTAGATTTTTGTTTGCTTTATATAAAATTTTAGTAAAAAACAAGAGCTTTTTACGTAATTTATGTAAAAATAAAAATGTTTTTAATGTGTATTTAGTATTGCACTTTGTACAATACTATTGTACAATATATCATGATTTTATAAAAAAGGAGATTTTATTTATGAAAAATCATGATTTCATGAGCCATGAATTAAAATTGCCTGAACTTACACTTAGAGGGGTTATACTTGGTTTATTTATAACAATAGTATTTACTGCATCTAACGTGTATCTAGGATTGAAAGTAGGACTTACATTTTCTTCTGCTATTCCAGCTGCAATTATTTCTATGGCTATCTTGCGTATGTGCAAGGATTCTAATATCTTAGAAAATAACCTTGTACAGACTCAAGCATCTGCTGCTGGTACATTATCCGCAGTAATTTTCGTTATTCCTGGTTTATTGATGATTGGTTATTGGCAAGGCTTCCAATTTTGGCAAACTTTAATGATTTGCGCATGTGGTGGTTGCTTAGGGGTATTATTCACTATTCCACTTCGTCGTGCAATGGTAGTTAATACAGATTTGCCTTATCCAGAAGGTCGTGCTGCTGCTGAAATTTTGAAAGTTGGTAGTGCTAGTGTTAGCGAGAAAAAAGGCGTTACTGGCATGAAAGATATTGTAAGTGGTGGTGTTATCGCTGCACTTATTAATCTATTTTCTAGTGGATTTGGATATCTTTCCGCTGAAATGATGAATTGGATTCATTTGGGCAAAAATGTAGTAACTTGTCTTCCATTAGGTTTTTCTCCTGCTTTATTAGGTGCAGGTTACCTTATTGGTCTTGCTAGTGGTTTAGCAATTTTATTTGGTTTAGTTGTTACTTGGTTAGGTTTTGTACCATATTTCATGTCTATATCTGATATTCCAACTGGTGTAGATATTGGTGAAGTAGCTACTAGCATTTGGTCTTCTAAAATTCGTTTTATGGGTGCAGGTACAATTGGTATTGCTGCTATTTGGACTTTAATTACTTTATTAAAACCTATTTTAGATGGTATTAAAATGTCTATTAAAGCTGTATCTGATAATAGTGTATCTAACGATAATTTACATCGTATGGATACTGATATGACACCAAAAAGCATTGGTATTGTATTCGTATTAATCATTATCGGTTTAATAGGTGTATTCTATTCCTTCTTAGCTGGTGGCAATTTATCCACAGGTATGACTTTGTTGTACATAGTAGTTGGTATTATTGTTGTTGTAGGTATGGGCTTCTTCGTAGCTGCTGCTTGCGGTTACATGGCAGGTCTTATCGGTACTTCTTCCAGTCCAATTTCTGGTATTGGTATTTTAGGTATCATTGTTTCTTCCCTTGTAGTATTAGCATTAGGTAACCTTGCAGGTTTATTCAGCTCTGAATATGGTACTTTATTTGCTACTGCATTTGCTATTTTTATTACAAGTGTTATTACAAGTATTGCTGCTATTTCTAATGATAATTTACAGGATTTAAAAACTGGTTTACTTGTTGGTGCAACTCCATGGAAACAGCAGGTAGCTTTATTAATCGGTTGTATCGCTGGTGCGATTGCTATTGCTCCTGTACTCAACTTACTTTATGAAGCATATGGTTTCCCAGGTGCAATGCCTCGTCCTGATATGGATCCAAATCAGGTATTGTCTGCTCCACAGGCTACTTTGATGGCAACAATTGCTAAAGGTATTTTCAATAATAGCATGGATTGGTCATATATTCTTTATGGTGTAATCTTTGGTATTATCATTATCATCATTGATGTACTCTTGAAAAAATCTACAAAAAATCTTAGCTTACCACCTCTTGCTGTAGGTATGGGTATATATCTTCCTCCAACTTTACAGATGCCACTTGTAGTAGGTGCTGTACTTTCTTATGTAGTAAATCGTTATTTACGTAAACGTGCAGAAGTTCGTAGCCCTCAGAATGTTGCTGATGATGTAGATACATGCAATCGTCGTGGTATCTTATTTGCCTCTGGTATGATCGTTGGTGAATCTTTAATGGGTGTATTACTTGCTGGTGTTATCGTTGTTTCTGTAACATCTGGCGGTAGTGAAGCTCCACTTCGTATGGTAGGCGATAGCTTTGGTGATACAGCTCAATGGCTTGGCTTATTAGTAAATATTTTATTAATTATTGAATTTGCTCGTCGTGTTATCACTGCGAAATTAAATAAATAATTAGTGTAATAAAAAACGACTTCTATGATAATTTGAGTAGAAGTCGTTTTTTTATTGTTTAATTGTAGGATTTCTTTTATAATGATTTATATGTATTTTTTAGAATTTTAGGGAGCAAAGAAGATGAATTTTGATTGTAAAAATACGATTATACAACATAGAATATTTAAGAAATGTTATAAAGAGATAGCTAAAGAGGAAACAAATCGTATTTTTTGCCGACATGACATGAGTCATTTTTTAGATGTGGCTAGATTGATGATGATTTTAAATGTAAAAGAAGATTTAAAAATTAGTGATGATATGATTTATGCGACAGCTTTACTACATGATATTGGTCGTCATATTCAATATCGTCAAGGAATTGGTCATGAAATATCTAGTGCGCAGATTGCTCCTTTAATTTTAGATGATTGTGATTTCACTGTAGAAGAAAAAAATCAAATCATTGAAGCTATTTTAAAACATAGAGATAGTAAAACTAGTGAAGAAAAGAATTTAAATGGGTTATTGTATCGAGCTGATAAAATGAGCAGGGCTTGTTTTTGTTGTCAAGTTGAGCCTATTTGTAATTGGAAAGATGAAAAGAAAAATTTAAAATTAAAATATTAATTATTTGAGGTATTTTTTATGAAAATTGGTAGTAGAGAGTTTGATTTTGGTAGACATACTTATATTATGGGAATTTTGAATGTAACACCTGATTCATTTTCCGATGGTGGTAGATTTAATTCTTTAGATAAAGCTTTATTTCATGCACAAGAAATGATAAAAGAGGGTGTAGATATCATAGATGTTGGTGGGGAGTCAACAAGACCTGGATATACGCTTTTGAGTGATGATGAAGAAATATCACGTATTGTTCCTGTTATTGAAAATTTGAAAAAAGAGTTTGATGTGCCGATATCTTTAGATACATATAAGGGAAATGTAGCTAAAGAAGGAATAAAAGCAGGTGCTGATTTAATCAATGATATTTGGGGCTTAAAATATGATGATATTTTGGCTAAAGTTATAGCAGAAAATAATGCAGCTTGCTGTTTGATGCATAATCGCAAAGATACGAATTATAAAGATTTTTTGACTGATGTAGTGGAGGATTTACAAGAAACTATAGATATTGCTCAAAAAGCTGGAATAAAAGAAGATAAAATAATTTTAGATCCTGGTATTGGTTTTGCTAAAACATATGAGCAAAATTTAATTATGTTAAAAAATTTATCTAGTCTACACAAATTGAATTTTCCTTTATTATTAGGAGCTTCAAGAAAATCTGTGGTAGGATTGACTTTGGATTTACCTGCTGATGAGAGAGTAGAAGGTACAATTACTACATCTATTATGGCAGTGTTAGCAGATTATGATTTTGTACGAGTTCATGATATAAAAGAAAATTTAAGAGCTATAAAAATGGCAGAAGCTATAAAATATGCTGGAGGTAATTTTTGATGGATATAATTCGCATTGATAATTTAGAAGTATATGCTTATCATGGAGTATATGATGAAGAAAAAGAAAAAGGTCAGTATTTTTATGTTAATGCTGAATTATATACAAATACAAGAAAAGCTGGCATGAATGATGATTTAGACGCTTCTACTAATTATGGAACAGTATGCGATTTTATTCATGATTTTATGACTAAGCATACTTATGATTTGATTGAAACTGTAGCTGAACAATTAGCACAGGCATTATTATTGGAGTTTAAATTAGTAAAAAGTGTTTTATTAGAAATCAGAAAGCCACATGCACCTATTGAAAAGGAATTTGAGTCCGTATCTGTAGAAATTGAACGTGGTTGGCATGAAGCTTTTGTAGCGTTCGGCTCTAATTTAGGAGATAAAGAGAAATTTATAGACGAAGCTATTGAAGCTTTGAGCAATTTACCGCAAATAAATATAGTGGCTATTTCAGATAAAATTGTTACAGAACCATATGGAAATGTGGAACAAGATGTATTTTTAAATGGTGTTATGAAGATAGAAACACTTTTACCAGCAGATGAATTATTACAGATTTTACAAAAAGTAGAGGAACATGCAGGTAGAGAACGTAAAATACATTGGGGACCTAGAACTTTGGATTTAGATATAATTTTTTATGATGATGATATTATAAGTGAAGATGATTTGATAGTTCCGCATCCAGATATGAAAAATCGTGATTTTGTATTAAAACCATTAATGCAGATTGCTCCGTATAAATTACATCCTGTATACAGAAAAACCATTAGCGATATGTATGCTGAATTGATGGCTAAAAAACAGTAGAAATAAAAAAGTTGTAATCAAATGATATATAATCAAGCGATTACAACTTTTTTGTTATTTAATAAATTGTTTAATTGTTTGTTCGACTAATTCTAAATCTACAGTGGTATTATAACAAGGGCCGTTAGGTCGAATATTTAAAACTCCAGCAGCTGGTAGAGGATATACGTCTTGTATGCCACTTGTTAAATCACGTTCACAAGCAATAGCTAATAACATTTTAGGGCGGAGTTCTTTGGCGATTTTACGAGCTAAAGTTCCACCTGTTGCTACACGGAAATGAAAACCCATTCTATTTGCCATATCGATTAATGGTCCAATAGTACATTGATTGCAATGCTTACAATTATTGATGTCATGAGTTATTTTGTGTGGGCAAGTTGCTAGTTGTAGACAGTGTGGGGAGATAACTAATAAGTCTTTAGCTTCTACTTTGATGTTTTTATGTGTGAGTATATAGTTATTTAAGGCAATAAAAGAACGTTCAATTTCACGTCGTCCTATGCCGAAGATTTTTCCCCACAATATGATAATAGGGAAAAGAAAATTGATAAAATTGAAGATATATTTATCAAGAAAAGAAAAGGCTTTTATATTTGCTATGTTGAAAATCATATTTAAAATGAATAGACAACAGAAAATAAATACTATGCTAACAATGGTAAAAGCTAATTGGGCAATAAAAGCTAAGTCTAAAACAACTAGGCGTGGATAACATAACCAAATAATCAAATAGGTGAAAAACATTATACTAAATAAGCTAATAGTAGCTAATTTTATAAATAAGCGTTTTTTAGTATTTTTTAAAATATCATTATACATATAGTTTATCCTAATCTTTCGTGTAGTGTAAAATTGGTAAAAAATTAGTAAGAAAGCGAAAATAGCTAGGCTACTTTCGCTTGTTACGTTTAGATAAAAGATACATTATTTTCAAGTTCTTGTTTATGACCGTTTATATATGAACTTGCTGGCATTTTTGCTTTATTAGGTGGCTGAATTTCAAGAAGTTCAATCGCACCTTCACCAGTAGCTACAATAATACTTTGTTTAGTTAATTTTATGATTTGACCAGGATTTCCAGTTCCTGTAGTTACTCTTGTTTGCCAGATTTTAAATTTCTTATTGTTTAAAGTAGTATAAGCGACTGGCCAAGAATTCAATCCACGTACTAAATTATGGATATCTTGGGCAGATTTTGTCCAATCAATGCGACAATTATCATTGTTTAACATTTTAGCATAGCAAGATAAATTGTCATCTTGTTTTTCACGAGGAGCTTTATTTTCTTCGATTAATTGAACTGTTTGCAATAATAAATCAGCACCTTGAACCATTAATTTGTCATGAAGTTGTGCTGTAGTCATATCTGGAGTGATTTCAGTAGTAGCTTTTAATATCATATCGCCAGTATCTAAACCAACGTCCATATACATAGTAGTGATACCAGTTTCTTTATCACCACTGATGATTGACCAGTGGATTGGAGCTGCACCGCGCCAACGAGGTAATAATGAACCATGTACATTTACACAACCAAGTGGCGGTATATCAAGTATTTCTTTAGAGAGAATTTGACCAAAAGCGACAACGATAATTAAATCAGGTTTTAATTCGCGAAGCTCAGCTACACATTCTGGTGTTTTGATTTTTTCTGGCTGATATACTGGTAAATTATGTTTTAGAGCATATTCTTTGACAGGGGACATAGCTAATTTTTGACCACGTCCTTTTGGTCTGTCTGGTTGTGTATATACAGCAGTTACATTGTAGTGTTGATTTAAAATATCTAAGCAAGGTACAGCAAATTCTGGAGTACCCATGAAAACAATATTTTTTATTGGCATGGAAAACACCTCTTATTTTTGAGCTTTATGAAGATTATTGGCAATATCGATAAATAATCTTCCATGTAAATGGTCTATTTCGTGTTGAAGACAACGTGCAAGAAGTCCTGTAGCAGTAATGCGATGACGTTTTCCACGACGATTTAAATATTCAACGCTTACTTTAGCAGCACGTTCTACTTCACCATAAATTTCGGGTACACTTAAACAGCCTTCAGTGTCTATTTCAGTGCCTTCTTTGCGAATAATAGTAGGATTGATAAGTTCTAAAAGTCCTTCACCTACATCGATAACTACTACTTGGATAGATTGACCAACTTGTGGTGCAGCAAGACCTACACCATTAGCTTTATACATAGTTTCTGCCATATCATCAAGTAAAGTACGGATTGTTTTATCAATTCTTTCAATTGGTTGAGCTTGTTGTTTTAAAACAAGGTCACCAGCTTTTTTTATATCTAAAATAGCCACGAGAATTCCTCCTATAAATTCAAAATTAACTGATATAAATTTTAACATAGGAAAGAGTATAAAGCAAAGATAATAGTATTTATGGTATAATAAGAAATGTCAAAAAATTGAATTGGAGAATAATAGCTTATGAATAGAAGTAGAACATATTTGACACCAAATCGACATGAAAAATACATGGTAGTAGATGGCTATAATATAATAAATGCATGGGAAAGTTTAAAGAAATTCATCAATGATGATTTAGATTTTGCTAGAGAAAAATTAATTCATCTTTTAATGGAATATGGACAATATGAAAAATATGATATTACTATAGTTTTTGATGCACAATATACTAATGCGGAAGAAAATGTCGAAGAAAAATCTAAACATTGTAAAGTAGTTTATACAAAGGAAAAAGAGACAGCTGATAGTTATATTGAACGCAGTGTATATGAAGCTACTAAATATTATGGTAGAGAAGTATATGTAGTAACTTCTGATGGAGCAGAGCAGTCTTTGATTTTAGGAGCAGGAGCATATCGTATTTCTGCAAATGAATTATGGCGAAGAATAAAACATAGCAAAAAAAATATTCGCGATGAATATACAGGTGAGCATGTATTGCCATTGAGAAGAAGTGAAATCGGTTCAAGAATAAATGATGAAGTCATGGCAAAATTAGATGAACTCAGAAAAAGAAAAAGTTAAATGAAATAATTCAGATTTAATAATATGATGATAAGCTATTGCAAATAGTAGAAATTATTTTATAGAGATATTTTTTGTATAAATGTATAAAATCTTGCATAGATAAATTTTCTATGCTATACTAGTTAAAGAAGTTAATTTGATTATTCCTTAAAGAGTGGGTAGACGCCCACTCTTTACTTTATATTGGGGATAATATTACAGGAGGTGTTTCGATGGCAAATCGTGTGGAAGAAGCAGTTGAAAAAATTGCTGAAGAAATTTTAGCTAATACTGATTATGAACTTGTTGATGTAGAGTATGTAAAAGAACGTGATTGGTTTTTACGTGTATACATCGATAAAGAAGGTGGCATTGGCCTTGATGATTGTCAGGAAGTAAGCGGCCTACTGGATGAAAAGCTTGAAGAATTAAATATTATCAATGACCGCTATATTTTGGAAGTGTCTTCACCAGGACTTGACCGTGCGTTGAAAAAAGAAAAAGATTTTAAACGCGAAATGGGCAAAGTGGTAGATATTACATTATATAAGGCTATTGATGGTGAAAAAATGTTGACTGGTAAATTAACTGGTTATACAAAAGATATTATTACTATTGATAAAACTAGAGAAATAGCATTAAAAGATATTGCTTTAGTTAGATTGCATATTGATTTTTAAATTAAGATTAAGGAGTAAATGTAATTAAATGGCAACCAAAGATAAAGGCTTTTTAGATGCGTTAAAAGAAGTTGGACAGGAGAAAGGCATAGCACCAGAAGTATTATTTGAAGCAGTAGAAGCAGCATTGGTATCTGCTTATAAAAGAAATTTCAACACTGCTTCTAATGTGCGTGTGTATTTAGAAAGAGCAACTGGCGAATTTCATGTATACGCTCAGAAAAAAGTTGTAGAAAAAGTGGAAAATAAAGTTACAGAGATTTCTTTATTACAAGCTCAAAAACAATTTGGCGAAAGCATTGTTTTAGATGATGTAGTAGAAGTAGAAGTAACACCTGCTAACTTTGGACGCATTGCAGCTCAAACTGCAAAACAAGTAGTAGTACAGCGTATTAGAGAAGCAGAACGTGGTATTATTTATGAGGAATATTCTAACCGTTCTAGTGATATTTTAACTGGTACTGTACAGAGAATGGAAGGTCATAATGTATTTATTGACCTTGGTAAAACAGAAGCTGTACTTGCACCATCTGAACAGATCAGCACAGAACAATATAAACATAATGACCGCATTAAAGTTTATGTGGTAGAAGTAAAGAGAACTTCTAAAGGTCCTCAGATTTTAGTATCTCGTACACATCCTGGCTTATTGAAAAGATTATTTGAACTTGAAGTACCTGAAATTCAAGAAGGTACAGTTGAAATTAAATCTGTAGCTCGTGAACCAGGCATGCGTTCCAAAATAGCGGTATTTTCTGCAAATGAAGAAATCGATCCAGTTGGTTCTTGTGTAGGTCAAAAAGGTTTACGTGTTCAAGCAGTAGTAGATGAACTTCGTGGCGAAAAAATTGATATCGTAAAATGGAATGAAGACCCAGCAAAATATATAGCAAATTCTTTAAGTCCTGCAAAAGTTGTATCTGTTGCAGTAAATGAAGAAAAGAAAATGTCTAGAGTAATCGTACCAGATTATCAATTATCTTTAGCTATTGGTAAAGAAGGACAAAACGCTAGATTGGCTGCAAAACTCACTGGTTGGAAAATCGACATTAAGAGCGAAACTCAAGCTGCAGAAGAAGGCTTTGATTCAGACGATATGAACATGGTTAATGTTGTAAGTGAAGAATCTTTTTCTGTAGATTAATAATAGGGAGCGATAAGTAATGAAAAAACTTCCTGTTCGTTTATGTGTGGGTTGTCAAGAACCTCATAATAAACGTGAAATGATTCGTATAGTTAAAAGTCCAGAAGGTGAATTCAGTGTAGATTTCACAGGTAAGAAATCTGGACGTGGTGCTTATATTTGTAAGAATATTGAATGTCTAAATACAGCAGTGAAACAGCGTCGTTTAGAGAAATCTTTTAAATGTCAGATAGATAATTCAGTATATGAACAGCTAAAAGAGGAATTTGCCAAACTTGATGAATAATAAGGTTAAATTAATAAATATTGTAAGCATTGCATGTCGTGCTGGTAAAGTTATGTCTGGAGAATTTGTCATTGAAAAAGCTTTAAGTAGTAAAAATAATATTAAATTGATATTATTGGCAAATGATGTTGCTGATGCGACAAAAGCTAAATATGAAAAAATGGCAAAAAATAGTAAAGTTTTGTTGAGATATACAGAACTTACAAAAGATGAGATGGCAAATTCTATTGGAAAAACTGATAGAGCAGCTATAGCGATTTGTGATGAAGGCTTTAAGAAAGCCATTTTAAAGATATTGGATAATTGAAAACCCTGGGGGTGGCTTAATGTCCAAATATAGAATTTATCAATTAGCTAAAGAGTTTTCTTTAGATAGCAAAAAAATAATTGATATTTTAAATAAAAATAATATTAATGTTAGTAACAACCTAAACTTGGTTGGTGAGAAAGAACGTGAGGTTATAGCTAGTATCGTGAATAATAAAGATAATAATAAACAACAAACAGCAAAAAAAAATAATCAGCAGAATGTAAATCATAAAAATAATAATTCTGCAAATAATAATAACAACAACAATAAAAACAAAAACAATCAGAATAATACACATCAGAACAATAATCGCAATAATACTAGAAATAATGCTAGTACAAATGAACATAAAACAAAAAATACTCCAGTAAATAATACTGCTAATAATAAAAATCGTAACAATAAAAATAATCGTCCACAAAATAACGATAAAAACAACAATCGCAATAACAATAAGAAAAATAATAACAACAATAATAATTTTAATAATAAATTTGCTGGCAATAAAAAGAATAAAGGCAAAAATACTAAGCCTGTAGTGGAAAACAAACCACAAGAAATCATTCGTCCAAAACATATTAAAGTTGGCGAAACAATTACAGTTAAAGAATTAGCTAGTAAAATGACATACCCTGTAACAGATGTTATCAAAAAATTGATGTTACTCGGTACAATGGCTACAATTAATCAGGAACTTGATTTTGAAACAGCTTCTTTGATTGCAGAAGAATTTGGTATTGCTGTAGAAGAACTTCCACCTGAAGTTGATTTAACAGAAATCCCAGAATTTGAAGATGACCCTAAAAACTTAGCACTTCGTCCTCCTGTTGTAACAGTAATGGGACACGTTGACCATGGTAAAACTTCTTTACTTGATGCTATCCGTAAAACATCTGTAACATCAAATGAAGCAGGTGGTATTACTCAGCATATCGGTGCATATCAAGTTATGTGTAATGGTCAAAAAATTGTATTCTTAGATACACCAGGTCATGAAGCTTTCACAGCTATGCGTGCTCGTGGTGCTCAGGTTACAGATATAGCTGTACTTGTAGTTGCAGCTGATGATGGTGTTATGCCTCAGACTTTAGAAGCTATCAACCATGCTAAGGCAGCAAAAGTGCCAATCGTTGTAGCTATTAATAAAATGGATAAACCAGGTGCAAATCCTGACCATGTAAAACAACAGCTTGCTGAACATGAACTCATTCCAGAAGAATGGGGCGGTACTACAATCATGGTACCTGTTTCCGCGAAGAAAAAAGAAGGTATTAATGACCTTTTAGAAATGATCTTATTAGTAGCAGAAGTACAAGAACTCAAAGCTAATGCTAATCGCGAAGCTCGTGGTGTAGTAATCGAAGCACGTCTTGATAAAGGTCGTGGTCCTGTAGCTTCTGTACTTGTACAAAATGGTACACTTCATATCGGTGATTTTATTATTGCAGGTACTGCTTGTGGTAAAGTTCGTGCAATGATTAATGACCGTGGTGAAAAAGTTAAAAAAGCTGGTCCTTCTATGCCAGTAGAAATTTTAGGTCTTGCTGATGTTCCAGAAGCTGGGGACGAACTTGCAGCATTAGATGAAAAACTTGCTAAAACTATTGCTGAAAAACGTATTGAAAAACAGCGTAATGAACTTATGCGTTCTAAGAAAGTTTCTTTAGATGATTTATTCAATCAGATTAACGAAGGCGATATCAAAGAATTAAATATCTTGATTAAAGCTGACGTTCAAGGTTCTGTAGAAGCAGTATCTTCTTCACTTTTAGGTCTTAATAAAAATGAAAGCGAAGTTCGTGTAAGTATCGTTCACTCTGGTGTTGGTGCTGTAACTGAATCTGACGTAATGCTCGCTTCTGCAGCAAATGCTTTAATTATTGCATTTAACGTACGTCCAGATGCAAATGCACGTAAATTAGCTGATACTGAAAAAATTGATATTCATACTTATCGCGTAATTTATGAAGCTATTGATGATATTCAGGCAGCTATGAAAGGTATGCTTGCACCTAAATATAAAGAAGTAATTCAAGGTAAAGTAGAAATTCGTCAAGTTATGAAATTCTCCAAAGCTTTAGTTGCTGGTTCTTATGTACTTGAAGGTAAAGTATGTAATAACTCTAAAATCCGTATTATTCGTGATAATATTGTATTATACGAAGGTCAGATTGAATCTTTACGTCGTTTCAAAGATGATGTAAAAGAAGTAGCAACTGGTTATGAATGCGGTATTACTATTGATAATTATCGTGACTTTAAAGAAGGCGATATCCTTGAAGTATATGATATGGAAGAAATTCCACAGAAATAAGGAGTATATTAATGGGAAGCGTTCGTATAGAAAAAGTACAAGAATTGATTAAACAAGAAGCTAGTGAAATCATCATGCGAGAATTGAAAGACCCTCGTATCGGTTTTGTAACTATTACAGAAGTTGATGTATCTAGTGATTTACACAATGCTAAATTATATGTAAGTATTTTAGGCAGTGATAAACAAATCGAAGATACATGGAAGGGCTTAAATTCTTCCTTAGGTTTTATTCGCAGAGAATTAGCGCATCGTATTCGTTTAAAATTTATTCCAGAAATTAAATTTTTTATGGATACTTCACTTCAATATAGTGCACATATTCAAGAATTATTGATAAAAGTGCAAAAAGATGAGGAGCAAAAATAATGGAAGTAACACTAAAACAAGCTGGTGAATTAATTGAAAAAGCTAATAAAATAGTGTTATCTTCTCATGTAAATCCTGATGGTGATAATGTTGGTTCAACTTTAGGGCTATATCATGCCCTAAAGGGAACTAATAAAGATATAAAAATTTTATTAGATGATGATTTACCAGATAATCTCGGTATGATGGAAGGTTTAGATTTATATCAAAAACCTCAAGATGGTGAGATTATAGAGTGTGATTTACTTGTGATTTTAGATGTTGATGTTGACCGTATCGGCAGAGTAAAAGATGTAGTAAAAGCACCTATTTTGAATTTAGACCATCATATATCTAATACAAAAGTATCTGATTATTGCTATGTTGATGCTAAAGCGGCAGCTACAGCTCAAATTGTCTATAGTTTAATAAAAGAAATGAATTGGCAATTTAATTTAGAAGCAGCTACATGTATTTATACAGGTCTTTGTTCTGATACAGGATTTTTCTGTTATAGCAATACAACACCGTATACATTAAAAGCTGCTGCGGAATTATTAGAAATTGGTGTAAAACCAGATAAAATTTCTGAAGTATTTTACCAACGTTCCTTTTCTAGTGTAAAGGCAGCTGGAAGAGCTATAGATACTATTGAGTTGTATCATGATGGCAAAATTGCTTTGATGATTATTGATAAGGCTTTAAAAGAGTCTGCTGATAATACAGAGGGCTTTGTTAATTTTGCTAGAAATATTCGTGGTGTAGATGTAGCTGTGATGATTAAATATGCTGATGATGAAGTAACTAGAGTAAGCATGCGTTCAAAATCAGTAAATGTCAGTGAGATTGCTCAATCTATTGGCGGTGGCGGTCATATTCGTGCAGCTGGTGCGACTGTATATAAAAATCTTATGGAAGCAAAAGATATCGTACTTAATGCTATTATCAAAGGAATGAATAAAGAAAATGCCTAATGGATTTGTAAATGTTTTGAAGGCACCAGGAATAACTTCACATGATATTGTATCTCATTTACGTAAAGTTTATGGATTGAAAAAAGTTGGTCATGCTGGGACTTTAGACCCTGCTGCTGCTGGAGTTTTGCCAGTGGCACTGGGAAAAGCTACAAGAATGCTTGAGTATATGGACGATGTAGATAAGTCCTATAAAGTAGAAGTAACTTTTGGTCTAAGCACTGATACTGGTGATGACACTGGAAAAATCATTGAAACGATGGAAAATTATACTATGCCTACAGCTGAAAAAGTAAAAGAGGCATTAGAAACATTTCGTGGTGAAATAAAACAAAGACCACCAATGTATTCAGCTATTAGAATTAATGGTGAAAAAGCGTATAATTTGGCTCGTAAAAATATAGAAGTAGAAATGCCAGAAAGAGATGTTGTCATTCATGATATTAAATTTCAAGAGATGACACAAAATGGTTTTATTTTTGAAGTAGTTTGTTCTAAAGGTACTTATATTCGCAGCTTATGTATGGATATTGGTAAATATTTAGGAATACCTACAGTGATGAGTTTCTTAATTCGCACTCATGTGGGAGCATTTAAATTAGAAGATGCATTTACTACAGAAGAAATAGGTTTATTACCACATGTGGCGCTATTATCAATAGATTTTCCGATAAAGCATTTACCAAAATATGTTATTTCTGATGAAGAAGCAGTAATGATTAAACAAGGTAAACAAATTGCTGTTAAAGAAGATGAAGAAATAACAGAAAAATTTATTCGTTTATATAAAGATAAAGAGTTTGCTGGTATAGGTCGTTATGTATTTAGCGAACATAAGATAGCACCACATAAGGTAGTATTATAAAATGAGAAATATAAGAGTATGAATGATAAGAAATTCATACTCTTTTTTCATAAAGATGATATTTATTATATGATATAATTTGATATAGATAATAAAATATAAGGAGAATTATTTTGCAAGAAAGATTACAAAAATTTTTAGCTCGTACAGGGATTGCTTCTCGTCGTGGAGCAGAAAAATTAATTACAGATGGTAAAATTCGCGTCAATGGGGTAGTTGTTACTGAATTAGGTACGAAAGTTGACCCAGTGAAAGATAAAGTTTCTTATAATGGAAAAATGCTTAAAGTAGAAGCAAAAAAAGTTTATTATATGCTCAATAAACCAAAAGGGTATATTTCTAGTGTAAAAGATGAAAAAGGTAGAAAAACAGTTGTAGATATTTTATCTGATGTAGAAGAAAGAATTTTCCCTATTGGTCGTTTGGATTATAATACAGAAGGTTTATTATTACTCACAAATGATGGCGAATTTATGAATAAATTATTGCACCCTAAGTATGAAATTGGCAAAACTTATGTTGCAAGAATAGATGGCATTATTAATATGGAAGATTTGGATAAATTAGCAAATGGTGTGAAATTGGAAGATGGCAAGACTGCACCTGCTGATGTGTATTTAGATTCCATAAATAAAACTTTGAAAGAATCTCGTGTGGAAATCACTATTTATGAAGGGAAAAATCGTCAAGTTCGTCGTATGTTCAAGGCTTTAGGATATGAAGTTAAAGCTTTAAAACGCATAGCTTTTGCAGGTCTTACTTTGAGTAAATTAAAACGTGGAGAATATAGAAAATTAACTGAAACTGAATTATTGCGTTTGCGTAAAAAAATAGGAGATAAATAATGCGTAAAGTTATTGTTGTTGGCGGTGGTGCTGCTGGACTGATGGCGGCTGTCAGTGCTGCACAAAATGGTGCAGAAGTGATGTTGTTGGAAAAAAACAATCGCTTGGGTAAAAAATTGTTAATTACTGGTAAAGGTCGTTGCAATGTAACAAATACAGCACCATTGCAAGAGTTTGTAAAAAATATTCATGGTAATGGTAGATTTTTATATAGTGTATTTAGCAAATTTTTTAATTGGGATATCAGAAGCTTTTTTGAAGAATTAGATGTGCCATTAAAAGAAGAACGCGGTGGACGAATTTTCCCTGTAAGTGATAAAGCAATTGATATTGTAAATGCTTTTGAAAAGGTATTGCATAGATTGGCTGTACAGATAAAGTTAAATGAAAGTGTAAAATTTTTAAAAGTAGATAATAATAAAGTAACAGGTGTAATCACTGAAGAAGATAAATTATATGAAGCTGATGCTGTTATTTTAGCTACAGGTGGCTCATCTTTCCCTGGAACAGGTTCAACAGGTGATGGTTATCGTATGGCAAAACAGATAGGTCATACTATTGAAGATTTATTTCCAGCACTTGTACCTTTAGAATGTGAAGAAGATTGGGTAAAAGATTTCCAAGGTTTATCACTTCGTAATGTAAATTTAAAGGTATTAGTTGATGGTGATGTAAAAAAAGAAATGTTTGGTGAAATGTTATTCACTCATTTTGGTGTAAGTGGGCCAATCATTTTGACTTTAAGTCGTGATATTGCTAAATGGTTAAGAGAAGGAAAATTGGTAGAATTATCTTTAAATCTCAAACCTGCTTTGACAAAAGAACAGCTTGATAAACGCATTTGTAGAGATTTTGAAAAATACAGTAGAAAACAAATAAAAAATGCTTTAGGCGATTTATTGCCAAGCAAGATGATTAGTACAGTGATTGATTTAGCTTTTATTGATGAAAATAAATTTGTAAATCAAATAAGCAAGGCTGAACGTGAAAGATTAGTTGACTTATTGCAAGATATGGTGATGACTGTTACAAAGACAAGACCTCTTAGCGAAGCTATTGTAACAGCTGGCGGTATTTCTACAAAAGAAATAAATCCTAAAACTATGGAGTCAAAACTAATTAAAGATTTGTATTGTGTTGGCGAAGTAGTAGATGTAGACGCTTTTACAGGCGGATATAATTTGCAAGCAGCTTTTTCTATGGGCTTTGTTGCTGGTGAAGCTAGTAGTTTAGAGTAATATTTTTTAGCAAATAGTTTTTTTGAAAAAAATTTCATGCTATACTATAAATTAGATAGGATTTATTTAATTTTATAGTAAGGTGGGATTGAAGCTCGATGAAAATATCAACTAAAGGTAGATATGCATTGCGATTGATGTTAGATATCGCATTAAATGATGCAAAAACACCGGTTCGAATAAAGGATATTGCTGAACGACAGCAGATTTCAGATAAGTATCTGGAACAAATAGTATCTAGTTTAAATAAGGCAGGATTTGTAAAAAGCTTGCGTGGACCGCAGGGCGGATATCGACTGACTAAAAAACCAGAAGAGTATACAGTAGGCATGATTTTACGTTTGATAGAGGGAAGTTTAGCCCCAGTAGCTTGCCTTGATGATGATATCAATAATTGTACACGTGCAGATAGATGTCCAACATTAATTCTTTGGGAAAAATTATATGATGCTATAAGTGAAGTTGTGGATAATATTACTTTGGCGGATTTAATTAGTTGGCAAAAAAATATGAAGTAGAGGAAAAAGATTAATTAATATGCCTACTAAGGTAAATTAATTAATCTTTTTTTGTAATTAATTTTATTGTGGAGAATAAGGAGGGTATCTTAATGTATGATGAATATATAGAAAAACAATTGGTAGAAATCAGTAAATGGGAACAGCAAAAACCCAGTGTAGTCAATACTGGCATGAATAAGATTTTTTCACCTATGAGTAAATTTACGAGAAAAGTAATTCCAGAGGTGGTAGTAGAAAAAGCAATATATCATGCTCATGATATTGGTCAAAAATTAGCAAGTAAAAATGATATTTTGAAAAATGCTGGTGTAGATACTATCGAAGAATTGCGTCATAAGGATTTGGCTTTATCTGATAAGTTGGCTAGTAATGTGCATAAATGGGCGATAGGTTTTGCTGGTTCTGAAGGATTTGCTACAGGGCTTGGCGGTACAGCAACAATGGTAGCTGATGTGGGGGCTGTTATAGTTTTAGCTTTTAGAACTATTCATAAGATTGCTATGTGTTATGGATATGAAGTTAAATCAGATGAAGATAAAGAATTTGTGTTGAATATTTTATCTGTATCAGGTGCTAATGATATGAAGGAGAAAAAGGAAGCATTATTAGCATTGAAATCAGATTTTTTACAAAAGAAAATAATTGAAGAAGTTTTAATGAGCAATTTAGTCAAGAAAGTTGCTAAACAATTGGGTATTAATTTGACTAAACGTAAGTTGATGCAGATAATGCCGATTATAGGAGCAGGCATAGGTGCAGCAGTTAATGCTTCATATATAAATGATATCGCATGGACAGCTCGTCGTTCGTATCAATTAAAATGGCTTGCTGATAATGAATATATAGATGCTAATAATTTGAATAATATTTAAGGAGTTTTAATTTAATGAAACAGATGAAAGTTGGTATTGTAGGAACAGGTTTAATCGCTTCTTTGATGGCAAAAACGTTGAATGGATTAAATGATGAAAATATAAAAAATTATGCAGTAGCCTCAAGAACTTTAACTAAGGCAAAAGCATTTGCAGATGAATATAAAATAGAAAAAGCTTATGGTTCTTATATGGAATTAATTCAAGATAAAGATATTGATTTAGTCTATATTGCCGTACCACATAATGAGCATTATCGCATAGCTAAATTATGTATAGAAAATAAAAAGAATGTTTTGTGTGAAAAACCTTTTACTGTAAATGCAGAAGAAACAAAGGATTTATTAGCTTTAGCTAAGGAAAATAATGTACTTATCACTGAAGCAATTTGGACAAGATATATGCCTTCACGAAAATTAATAAATGATGTTATTGCTTCTGGCATTATAGGGCAAGTACATTCAATTCAGGCAAATTTAGGTTATCCGCTTAAAGATGTGAAACGCATGATTTCTCCAGAACTTGCTGGCGGTGCATTGCTTGATGTAGGTGTATATACAGTTAACTTTGCTTTAATGGTATTTGGCAATGATATAAAAGATATTTTTGCCAAAGCTGTGATGTCAGATAAAGGTGTAGATTTGACAGATAGTATAACAATCACTTGGAATGATGGGAAAATGGCAGTTCTTCATGCTTCTATGATGACACCAACAGATAGATGTGGTTTTATTTATGGAGAAAAAGGCTATATTTGTGTAACTAATATCAATAATCCTGAAGCGATAAAAATTTATGATGTAGAACATAATTTAATCAAAGAAGTAGAAATACCAAAACAAGTAACAGGATATGAATATGAAGTTTTAGTTTGTGCTAAAGCGATTGATAAAAATGAATTAGAATGTGAAACAATGCCACATAAAGAAACTATTTTCGTCATGGAAATATTAGATAAAATACGCAATCAATGGAATATGAAATATCCTTTTGAAAAATAAATAAGTAGAAAAAGAAAACGCCTTATGATTAAGGCGTTTTTACATTGATAAATAATTTTAATGATAATTTAATCAAACTAGGTGAGTAAGTTTATTGAGCTTAAGATAGATAATTTGTATAATAGAGTTTAGATAGGGTATAGATTTAAGAGGTGAAAATATGATGGATAAAATTATAGATTGTCATATGCATTTTTCAGCTAAAGGGATATTTAATAAAACAGCTGAAAATATTGGTTTAAAATGTACCTTAGAAGAAGTACAAAATGAATTTAAGAAAAATAATATAGTTTTAGGTATTGGCATGGGTGTGGATATTTGCGAAGAAAATAATCTTAGTAATCCACAGATAATATATCATGGAAAAGAAAAATTTCCACCTTTTTTAGCACAATGTTTAGGTATTAATGCATTGGCTATTAATAAGGAAAATCTTAAAGATACATTAGATAGCTTTAAGCAAAAATTAGAAGAAAATTCAACAGTTGGATTAAAGATTTATACAGGATATCAACCGTATTTAGCTACAGATAAGAAATATAGAGATTTTTATAAATTAGCACAGAAATATGATGTACCAGTGGTTTTTCATATGGGCGATACAGCAAATTCAATGGGAAAATTAAAATATTCACAGCCTTTAATCATAGATGAAGTGGCTGTTGATTTCCCTAAGGTGAAATTTGTAATTGCTCATTGCGGAACTCCATGGGTGGCTGATGCAGTGGAAGTAGTAGCTAAAAATAAAAATGTATATATGGATTTGTCAGGTTTGATGGAAGGCAAATTTAAAGCTAAAAAGCAGATAAAAGAATTTGAACCATATTTAAATATATTTAGGACATGGTTTAATTATTTACATGATTATCAAAAATTGATGTATGGCTCTGATTGGCCTTTAGTGGATATGAAAGAGTATATTAAAGTAATACAATCAATAATACCTAAAAAGGCTTATGATGATGTATTTTATCATAATGCTTTGAAGGTTTTTGATAGATTACCAGAATATTTAAAGAAACAGGAGAAAAAAATTTATGATTAAATTAAAGCTTTTAATAAAATCAATGTTTTTAGTTTGTGTATTGATGTTATCTATGGTAGGAGTATCTAGTGCAAGTGTATCCGTAACATCTGATAGCAAGTATTTTGATATTTCCTCAGGTTGTTTTGTACTTGAAGGAAATGTCTTAGTAAAGACTGATACAAGAACTATAGGAGCAGATAAAGCTCGTGTCAATTTAGTAACTAAAGAAGTATGGGCAAATGGCAATGTATATGTGGAAGAACCTCAAGAAGAAATTAAATTTAAAGGTGGCAGTGTCTATGCTTCTGATGAATTAAAAACAGCGATTATAAAAGGCGATGCTATTTTAGAAAGACCAGATATAACTATTCAAGCAGAAAAATGTTCTTTTAATTGGCGAACTAAAATAGCAGAATTTAGTGGATTAGTAGAAGTACATCAAGATGGCAAAACAAATGTATATGATGTAATTCAATATGATGTAATTAATAATAAAATTATTGATGCAAAATAATAAAAAATATATTTGATAAAAATAAAAGGCACTTATTAGTGCCTTTTTTGGTTAATTTTTGTTAATTTAAATGTTCTTGATGATAAATTTCTAAATCCATGATAGCATCATAAACCATTTCACGAGTGATTTTGTATGGTACATGGACAATATCATTTGTGGTCATTACTTTATCTAATACAATATCGAGTTCTTCTTTAGTGCTGATTTCAATATCTTTTAGACAAGTTGGTAATTTAGCTTGGCGATTAAATGCATAAACTTTTTCAAATTCAGTTTGTTGTTTATCTAAGAGTAACATTACAAGTACGCCATAGCTTACAAGTTCGCCGTGAAGATGTTTTTCTCCTTGAGGAAGCATAGTGCAACCATAATATATAGAGTGAGCAAGACAACTATTGTAATCATTTATAACAAGCACAGAAACAAGACCTGTACTTACGATTATAGTTAATACTACTTGTTCTAAAGCTTCACTTACTTGATGATTTTTAGCAGAAGTCAAAGCTTCAAGACCATATTGCAATAAAGTATCAGAACAATTTTTGCTGATTTGTACACCTAAAGCATTTGTATGGCTCATTTCATCATTACGAGAGGAAAAGCCCGTTTCATATTGTTTGGATAAAGCATCACCGATACCAGCCCAAATATATTCATAAGGAGCTTCAGTGATTATTTTTGTATTGATAAAGCTATGTAGAGGGCTTTTTTGAGGGAAATATAATTCTTTGAAGCTATGAGTTTCATCATCATAAATTACGCAAACAGCTGTTACAGGAGAGCAGTTAGAAGCTATTGTTGGAAAGGAAAAAACAGGCTTATTTTCCATATCGCAAAGAGTTTTGCAAGTATCAATAGCACGACCACCGCCTACAGCAAAAACCATATCTGCTTTTTGAAATTGAGGATTTTGGGCAAGTTTTTTTATATTAGCATAAGTAGAGTCGCCACCGTACCAGATAAAATCAATTATTTCGATATTAGAATTATGTACTCCAGCTAAAAGGGCATCTTTGGCTTTAGAAATTGCTGTTTTACCACCGATAACTACAGCTGTTTTGCCATAAGCACCACAAACTTTTGGAATTTGATTGTAAACATCACTGCCTACACTATATGAAGGTAAAAATACTGTATTCATAAATAAAACCACCTTATAATTAAATAATATCTTTAATATTATTATTTAAAACTTTTTGTATTTGCAAAGTGATTAATAGTTTATAACTAAAAAATAAAATTGTCAAGTTGTAAACTATATAATTAAAAAAATAAGTATGATATAATAATATAAAAAATTATATTAGGCGGTGATTTTATGGGTAAGGATAAAGGTTTGGAAAAATTTTTAAAAGAAGCAGAAGTTTTATTTGATGGTAATACATATAAGTTGAATATAGAAGAAAAAAATCAGATACAAGAAGCATTAGAAATAGCTTTTTGGGACGCAAAAGAAAGAAATAAACGAAAGAAAAAATAAATTATGCGAAAAAATATAAAATTAAGAGTGAAAAATTTAGTTAATAAATATCAAACAGCAGATCCATTTGCATTGGCAAAGGAATTAGATGTAAATATTTTATATGTGCCACTTCCTGAAAAGATACGTGGAATATTGGTGCGTGTTTTGCGAAAAAAGACTATTTTATTGAATGATAAATTGAATTATGAAGCTCAAAAAATCGTAATTTGTCATGAACTTGGTCATGTGCGTATGCATTGGCATGCAGGTTATTTTTTTCAACATGAAGGAATATATTATTCTCCTGCTCGTTATGAATGTGAAGCAAATGAGTTTGCTATTCATTTATTGAATTATTCTAGTGATTTTATTTATGATAAAGATTATATATTAGAAGTATTGGCTAAGGAAAATCCCAATCCATATGAAGTGCATAAAATCATCAATGCTTTGATGCAGATTGAAAGTATTTAAAAATACCAGCTAAAATGATAGCTGGTATTTTATTTATCAGATGATTATTGAATAGATTTTCCTAAATCTTCAGCTTGTTTTAATTGCTCTGGTTTATTTAAAATATCGCCAATATTCATATTTCCTCCAGCATAGACAATGCCTAGATTTTTCCAACCTAAATGAGATATTAATCCTTCATAAAAAGCTTTAACTGGTGCAAAATTATCAGAGGTATTTCCTTCTGAAGCCATAAGTAAAATACATTCTTTTTGTGGATTTTCATAATTTGGATTTAATTCGGCTATAGCGAATAAACGATCAAAAGCACATTTTAGTTGACCTGTGATGCCCCAATAATACATAGGAGAAGCTAAGACTATGATGTCTGCTGTCTTGTATACAGGATAGATTTGCGACATATCATCTTTTTGTACACAAGGAGTATCTTCGTTTTTACCTCCATTACAACAACCAAGACAGCCATGAATATTCATTTTTTGTAAATCAAAGCAAGTAACTTCATGACCTACAGTTTCTGCTCCTTTAGTAAAATATTTGATGAGTTCTTTTGTATTGCCATTTATTCTGGGACTTCCATTTAAAATACAGATTTTTTTATGCATAAATTTACACCTCCAATGTTTATATTTATAATTATAACAGTGTAGATTATTTGCTTGAAGTACGCACATTTTTGTTAGATACTAACCAAAAGGAGAGTTTTGATGTTTAAAAATTATATTGAAAATGCCAATTTTGAAGATACAGGTTTTAGTTATACTTTATCATTAATACGAGGCAAGTATAAAATGGTTATTTTATATTGTTTGATGGAATTTAATATTGTCAGATACAATGAATTAAAAAGATATATAAAGACTATCTCACATAAAACACTTGCAGTATTTTTGAAAGAATTGGAAAAAGATGGCTTAATAATACGAAAGGAATATCCACAAATACCACCTAAAGTAGAGTATAGTTTATCAGATAGGGGAAAATCGCTCATGGAAATTTTAGATAGATTATGTGTATGGGGAGAGATACATAAAAATGATATGAAATAAAAAAGTCTAGTAAATTTACTAGACTTTTAGGTGGAAAATTATTTTTCTGCATAATATTTTCTATACATAGAAGGTGAAATAGAAAATTCTTTCTTAAAGGTACGCGAAAAGGCTAATTGGTCGTCAAATCCTAATGAGGAAGCAATAATGGCAATAGAAAGCTCAGTAGTTATTAAAAGGCTACGGGCTTTTTTTAGTTTTAGTTGCATTATATATTGTTTCGGTGATAAATGAAATTTTTCGTGGAATATGCGAGTTAGATAATTAGGATGAATGCCAAATTTTTTAGCGATATCTTTTAGAATTAATTTTTCTGCATAGTTGACGTCAAAATAAAATTTTAAATCATTAGCGAGAGATTTAGTTTGCATTTGATTTTCAGATAGATTAATATCCTCAAATAGTTGTGCGAGAATGAGGAATAAGAGGCTATTGGCTTTTAGATAATGAATGACATTATTTTCTTGAAGATTAATAATTTCATCAATTAGCGTTTTATATTTTGTTATATCTAAATTGTGAATGATATAAATATCATCAGTTTTTTTCATCATTTGATAGATATAGTTTTGAGAATTAATCCCTAAAAAACTAATCCATGTATAGCACCAGGGATTAGTAGCCGAAGCTTTGTAATAAGAAATTTTTCCCGAAGGAATTAAAAAAGCATCTCCTTGTTTTAGATTAAAAGTCTGTTCATTGATGTGAAGGGTACCTTCGCCACTGATGACAAAATGAATTAATTGATAATCTCTATATTTAGGACCATAACTATATCCAGGTTGACATTTTTCATAACCAGCACTGTAGAAGGATAAATCAGATAAAGATTTATAATGTGTACTATGTTGAGTCTCTTTATATTCTTTCATAGTTAATATTATAAAATAAAAAGTTTGTTTTTTCCATATTTTAGTAAAGAAATACTATAGAAAAATTACTGTAAATATTATTTAATATATATGTACTTTTAATGAAGGAGAAGCAAGAAAAATGAAGCAGTTTGTTAGACAAAAATTTCATTTAGAGCCTAATGTAGGATTACTAAATGACCCTAATGGATTAATCCAATACAAGGGAATTTATTATGTGTTTTTTCAATGGAATAGGTTTGAAAAAAATCATACATATAAGGAGTGGGGATTATTTACTTCGAAAAATTTAATTGATTGAAGCTTCAAAGGAAGTGCTATTATACCAGACCAAGAATATGATTTTAATGGGGTATATTCAGGGAGTAGTTATGTTATAAAGGATAAATTATATATTTTTTATACAGGTAATAGGAAATATGATAATGAGCGGAAAAGCAGTCAATGTTTAGCTATTTCTAATAATGGGAGAAATTTTCTAAAAAAAGGAATAATTATAAATACACCAATAAAATATAGTGAACATTTTAGAGACCCTAAAATTTTTGCAGGTAAAAATAATGATTTCTTTTTAGTCATAGGTGCGCAAACAAAACAAACAAAATTAGGAGCAATTGCATTATATCATTCTCTTGATGGTGAAAATTGGCAATATATGGGAAGTTTGGCTACATCAAATACGTATCAAATGATAGAATGCCCTGATATGTTTCGCATGGGAGATAAATATATATTATTTTACTGTCCACAATATAGAGATAATGAAAAGGATATACCTTTAGTTTCTCTGTGTATAAAGTAATTGATTTGGAATTGTGGATAGACAATTCTAGTATAGAAATATTTATAAATGAAGGTGAAAAAGTATTTTCATCAAGAATATATCGTAAACATGAAAAGATATCAATAAGTGGGAATTTATGTGGTGAATTAATAGCGAAAAATATAGATAGGTAGGAGAGCAAATTATGGGAAATAAAGAATTAGCACAAAAGATTATTGAGTTAGTAGGAAATAAAGAAAATATCGTTTCAGTTAGACATTGCGCTACAAGATTGAGAATTGTTGTAAGAGATAAAGATAAAATACAAGTGAAAATGATAGAAAGCATAGAAAAGGTAAAAGGTTCATTTTTTAATTCTGGGCAATATCAAATTATATTGGGAACGGGTTTAGTAAATCGAATTTATAATGAAGTTATAAATATAATCGGCGAAAGTAATAATGCAGATGAGGTAAAATATGGCAATAGTTTTCAAAGAGCGATAAGAATGTTTTCTGATGTATTTGTGCCTATTATACCTGTATTAGTTGCTACTGGTCTTTTTATGGGTGTTCGTGGTTTACTTATGCAAGATGCTGTATTGGCTATCTTAGGAATTGATGCTACAAATATACCAGAATCTATGTTGACTTTTTCTAAAATATTAACAGATACTGCATTTGCTTTTTTACCAAATGCGAGCGTAAAGCCCCTAAATTTATTTATGGGGATATAAGCTCGCTAAAAAACAATGATTCGATATCATTGTTTTTTATTGTATTATATTTTTAATAGTTATATAATACTTTTATGAAATATAAATCAAA